>JAEVZT010000533.1 GCA_023392115.1 Chloroflexota bacterium | reverse complement strand
ATCCTGTACACGCTCATCTACCTGAAGACGGATAATCTGTTCCTCGTCGTCGGCGTCCACGCGCTCGGCAACGCCCCGACGACTCTGTTCGCCAGCAGTCCGGCGCTGGCGACGAGCGGCGCATCCTTTGTGATCAACTGCCTCGCTGTGCTGGTACTATTCGGGTTGCCGATGCTGCGCGCTTACGGACGGCGCTTCGGTCTGCATCTCGACTATGGCTTGGAAAGAGGCGATTATGCTTAGGGGCAACCGGGGACAAAATGATCTCGAAGACGATTTCGATCTCTTCGGCAGCGGAGACGACCTCGACTCGGTCAGCCTAGACAGCTTTCTTGACGACGATGACGACTTCCTGAGCGCCGTCGAGGAAAAGCCGGCGCGCAAGTCTTCGCGTCCAAGACGCGCCCGCGCCGTGCGCCGCGTCAGCTTGATAGGCGGCTGCTTGCAGGTGTTTCTGATCGCGCTGCTGTCGCTGATCCTCTTCCTCGCCCTCGGCTTCGGCATCGCCGTCGCCGCGCGTTCGATCGGCTTGGTCAGCGTCGATACGGCGACGCCCGCCGCCGAGCTGCCGACCCCGTTCCCAACCTCAACGCCCGTCCCACCGACCGAGAACGCTGCCGTTGCCGTTGAGCCGACAAACGAGCCGACTTGCGTCGAAATGGCGGACTGGTGGAACGCGCAGGCGACAGTCTACGCCAGCTTCAGCGGGCTTTCGGTCAGTAATCCGCCCGACCAGCTCCCACCGCTGATCCAGAGGATGCGTATCTGGCGCGACAACGCGGCTGCCATCCCCGCCGCGCCGTGCGTCGAGTCCGCGCGCGGAGTCCTGCTCAACGCCTATGATTTCCTGATCGGCGCGTTCGAGTCGCTCAACAGTGGCGATGTGAACGCCGCCAACAGCCGGTCGCTGATGGCACTCGGCGCATTGTCCGACCTCTATCCGGCGCTGTGGAATGCCGGAGTGGCGACCGAGGACTCGCCGGTCGCAGCGGGCATCGCGGGGGGCAGCGGCTTCGACTGCGGCGCGTCGGCGTGGTACGACGCGGCGAAACTGCAGCGCGAAGCCTTCCGCGAGGCGTATCAGGGGCTTGATCTGCGGACACAGCCGCCGAACGTCATCCGCCAGACACTGAACACGATGACGGCAGTCCGCGCGAATGTCGACGCGCTCGAGACGCCGGAGTGTGCCGCGACGCTCGAACGGCTGATGCTCGACATGATGAGCAGCACCATCGACTCTGTGCAGCAGGGCTTGAGCGGCAACGTGGCAGCAAGCGCCGAGTCGCTGCTGGACGCCCGCCGCGCCGAACTGATGCTTGACTCGTGGATCCAGTGGCTTGGCTTCGTGCCATAAGAGAAATGGGTTTTCACTTCTCTCTCAAATCATGATGAATGTCAGCGTGTGTGGTGCTGGCATGGGTGAATGGCGCACCGGGCGTTGAGCAAAACGCTGCTCGATAAAGCGATACGACATTTCCGCCATCACCAGCGTGAACGCATAGACGGCAGGATAGAGTATCCACGCTGACAGCGTCTTGATCCCCGACATACACAGACCGCTGCAAACCGTGTACAGCGCGACAGTGTGCCAGCAGTAAATCCCGTAACTGCGCTTCCCAAGCGCGACAAGGATTGGATGTTCGAGAAAGCGAACCTGCCCTGCTGCCGCGATCACGAATGCCATCAGCACGCTCACCAGATTGAGATTTGAGATTTCCTTGTCCAGAATCACCAGCGTCACGAATGCCATTACGATTGGCAGCCAAAGGCGGCGCAGTGCCGGCAAGACGGCGTCGTACCGGTGACATAACCACGCGAACAGTGCGCCGATCAGCAGCGGCTCGATGCGAACGACACTGAGCGTCACCGTAGCATAGTGGTCGCCCGCCGTCCACGCCAGCCAGTCAAGGAACTCCTTCAGCGTGAATATGGTTGCCATAATGACCGGAAACCGCCGAAACACACGCATAATCGGCACAAAGAACAGGTAGAAGTGCTCAATCATGTTCAACGTCCAGAAGGGCGCAATGACTGTCCAACCGGAGACGGCATGGTGAAGGTAATACGCCAGAGGGAGTGCCAGCAGCAGACCTATTGGCGTAACAGCACCGGACGTATGCGGAAAAATGATAGACACGACTACGCTCACCGCGAGCGCCGCAAAATACGGTGGTAACAAACGTCGCCAGCGACGCCTATGAAAATCTTTCGGAATACCACGTTCAAGAAAGCGCGTTGTCGTCAGAAAACCAGACAGGACGAGGAACAGGGTGACTGAGTGCGAGTTATTGAGGAACAATGCATCAAGGAGGTTTCGATCGAACACTGTCATCCGAAACCAGCGAGGCGGGTAGGACTGCAAGTGCGAGTTGACAACCGACAGCGCGGCATAGGCGCGGAGAGCATAGAGTCCGGCGAAGTAGCGATGGCTCACGGTGCACGCCCTTAAGGAGTATTAAGTTATGACGGGCGTTATGACTCCATGCCGAAAGAAATGGGTGTGAATTTTTCGTGAATTTCACACTGCCTGTTATGCAGTTGGGTAGTTGCAGTATTCAAGCTGAAGTGAGGAACAAACCGCTCAGTGAGACGTCCCGTTCAACTCAATTTCTGGTAGGACGCTTGGGCTGTGATACTCCACACGTGCCCGATGGTTTTCGATGCCAACTATCAAGCACGACACAACTAAACATACAGTGATGAGCCGCAGCTTTCGCAACGGAACCACCTGCCACAGGAGGAGAATGAAAAATGGTACAGAGGGGAGCACATATTCCGCCTCATGGGGTAAGCGCAGGAACATCAGCGAGACTAAGCCAACAACCAGCGCGCTCACCTGCATAACCGCGTGATTGCCCGTTCGCAGCTGCCTTCGCAGCCCATGCGTAATTGGTACAAGCGTGACACCAAGAAAGCCGACGAAGCCAAATGGATCGACAACCGCTTTGCGTATGGTGATCTCAGTCAACTGCGCTTCCTGATAGTCATACCAGCGCCAGAAACCAAGCCCATAGGTAGCAATCACGGGCGACCAGCACAGCAGGGACATGAGTCCGCTCATCAGCGCGAATTTCCACGTTTTCACGCCGACATGCTGCCACAGCCACATGCCGAATGGCACGAGCATCAAAAGCGCCGTGATGCGGCAGCCTACTGCAATTCCCAAGAACGCTCCGGCAAGCAGCGGACGCTCCGTGATCACCGCATAAAACGACAGGAGCAGGAAAGCGAGTGACCACATATAGTCCATCGTCGTGTTCGAGTTCAAGAAGACGAGTGGAGTAAAGGCGAATGAGAC
>JAEVZT010000450.1 GCA_023392115.1 Chloroflexota bacterium | reverse complement strand
GGCTACCCTCGCAACGATGCGGACTCCCGACGGTCACGGTCGCATTGAGCTGGACAAATACCATACGCCCAGCCCAATCAGGTTTGGGCCCGTTGACTTGCCAGTGAACACGCTGGGTTTCCGGCGCGTCATGTTCCTCGTCGATGACATCGACGACGTCGTCGCGCGCCTGCGCACCGCTCACGGGGCTGAGATCATCGGTGAGATCCAGTACGAGGACACGTATCGGCTAGCTTACATCCGCGGACCCGAAGGCATTATTGTAGGGCTATCTGAGCAACTCGGTAATACTCAGTAAAGGAAACGGTTTCCTAGAACTTCTCGTACAAGCGTCGTCATGTTGCTGACGCGAAGCGAAATGCCTGAACTTGGAAGGGAAACGGATGATTGACTACAAGGACATCATCACACTCGAGCCGAATAAGCGGAGTGGTAAGCCTTGCATTCGAGGGCTTCGGATTACTGTTTACGACGTGCTATCGTATCTTGCGGCTGGGATGACGATTGACGAAATCATCAGCGATTTTCCAAGTTTGACTCGTAACGACATCTTGGCTTGCCTCAGTTATGCCGCCGATCGGGAACGTCACACAAACACTTTATAAGTGAGGATGCGAACATGTCCGCGCTTCGACGAGCCTCCCGGTTGATGAGCGAAGCAGAATATCTCGAATTTGAGCGCTCGAGCGAGATCAAACACGAGTATTTGAACGGCAATGTCTTCGACATGACGGGGGCAAGCCGTGCCCATAACCTGATTTCTGGCAACGTGTTTGCATCTCTGCATCGGCAATTGCGGGGTAAGTCGTGCGAGGTTTACCATTCAGATATGCGCTTGAAGGTTTCCGCTACTGGGTTATACACCTACCCCGATATCAGCGTCGTATGCGGCGAGGCGCAATTTCGCGATGAGCAGCTTGACACGCTGCTCAACCCTACCCTGATCGTCGAGGTGCTGTCACCGCCCACTGAACGTTACGACCGCGGCAAGAAGTTCCAGCACTACCGCGAATTAGACTCTCTGCGAGAACTCGTACTGATCAGTCAGGACAGTCCTATCATCGAGCGCTATGTGCGCCAAGCCGAGGGGAAGTGGTTGTTGAGGGATGCGAAAGGGCTAGATGCGACTCTCGAACTGACATCGATCGGGTGTAAGCTGTCGCTGGCAGAAATTTACGAGCAGGTCAGCTTCACGAACGAGGAGGATTTATCTCTCGATGAAGATTTGCCCAACTGAGCCTTCGATAGACAGGTCTGCGAAAAATACTGCGAGGGAAGCCGCACGCGCGAAACTCGCGGCCGCCGGTGCTTGGCGCGTTCTCGACCTTGTTCCAGATGGGGCGCAGCTTCTGACACTGGAGAAGCGGATGCAGCTTGGCACGCTTCCAGCGCATGCACGCCCGTCTGAGGTCTTGGTTAATGAGGAGCGGGGGGCTGTATTGACATTTCCTTACGTTTCCCCATCTAGAGGGTGTTTCATAAGTCAGAGTGTAAGATTTCGCTTCTCCCATTGCAGTTAGACTGACAATCAAACAGTGAATCCGCAGGGGAGTAAGCCATGCCGCGGCGAGCATACGCAACGGATATACCGGACGAGGAATGGCAGCTTACCGAGCTGCTTCTTCCACAGGATAAACTGGGCGGCCGTCGTCGTACGACGAACCTACGAGAAGTGGTTAACGGCATTCGCTATGTGCTGCGGACGGGATGTGCTTGGCGCTTGCTGCCGCACGAGTTTCCCCCTTGGCAAACGGTGTATCGCTACTTTCGTCAATGGATGCAGGCTGGGGTGTGGCAAGCAATCCATAAACGCTTGAGAGAAACACTTCGAAAGACTAAAGGACGTGAGCCAACACCAAGTGCCGGGATTATCGACAGCCAGTCGGTCAAAATAACCTGTCGGGGTGGCTTTCATGGCTTCGATGGAGCAAAAAAGGTCAACGGACGAAAGCGTCACGTGCTGGTCGACACGCAAGGACTCGTTGTTCATGTGGTGGTGTCCCCTGCACAGGTTCAAGACACGCTCGGAGCACAAATTGTGCTGGAGCAGATTGCGCCCTTGCTTCCCCGGCTAAAACACATTTGGGTCGACAACGGCTACCGGGGCGCGTTCATTTCCTCGGTCAAAGGACAATTTGGTATCACGGTTGAAGTTGTCCAACATGCTTGGAAGGAACTGACCACCGGTCGTTGGGTGCGAGCTGACGAAGAACTTCCACCGGTGTCAGTGCCGAAAGGTTTTCAAGTTCTACCCCGTCGCTGGGTTGTCGAGCGAACTTTCGCTTGGCTGGGCATATTTCGTCGCTGAAGTAAAGACTACGAGTTTCTGCTGGAAACGAGTGAAGCGATGATTTATCTGGCAATGATTCAAATTATGCTTAAACGTCTGGCAAAGCATTCACATAATCTTACACTCTGACTTATGTAACACCCTCTAGGGTCCATTGAGTGCAAAACAAAAACGCCAGCAAGATTTGCCGGCGTCGGGATGGACCTGAGGGGATTCGAACCCCTGACCTCTACAGTGCGATTGTAGCGCTCTCCCAGCTGAGCTACAGGCCCGCTGCTACAAGTTGCGGGAATTGTAATGGTGGTTCCTTATGCAGTCAAGGCGCAGAATACGGTTGGCAGGGCGAAGAATGGTAAGCGTTGTATCGGTAGAACTACGGATACTCCGGCCAAGTACACCGTATGCTAGAGACTGTCTTCATGGGGCGGAGTGTACCTCTCTGATCCTCCGTTGCACTACACTGCGGCAGGGAGTGTGGTTGAACAAGCGAGCAGGTAGATGCCTCGGCGTGTCTTCGCTCCGTACAGTACGCGCGTACTTTGCTTCGCTCAACTCGGTCGCATGGTTTCGTATCACAATCTTCGCTACGTTGGGTACGGTTTCTTCTACGCAAGGGTAGCACGCCGCGCCGCCTTCAAAGCCGCTCGCGGCTTCGGCTACGGGCGCGCGTCTGGCTTGTGCCGCTCCGCTCATGCGCGCCCGTGCCGCCCTCCGGGTGAAGGCGTTGATTTCGCGGCGTGCTCCTTCTACTTGCGTAGAAACCGTACCTTACCAAACGCATAGCGCGTGATCGTTTACACGGAAACACCGTGCGCAAGTGGCTGCGTTCGCTCGAAAGAGCGCGCTGTAAATCCTGCCCGGCACCACCGCGTGCCGACGGTCTCCTACTGGTAAACGCGCTCGCCCGTTATGCCAACCGCCCTCGACCTGCCCTGCGGGGCGGATCCCCCCTTTAGGGAAGGGAGTCCGCTTTGCCAAGCCACAGGGCAGATTATCGACGCGCAGATCGTCGTGGATGCGAGCGGAACAACGCTCGACCGGAAGGGTCAACAGTTCGTGGTGTTCGAGAGGAAACCGGACTGCATCCGGGCGGCACCCTGCGCACATGGGCGTCCACAAGCGCCTCGCGGACTTCGTGTCTGCGGGGCGCTTTGCTTTTCCCGACCCAATCACATCCTCTCAGGAGGTGACCGATGAACGAGAACACCGGTGCGGCAGCGATCCTCGCCGTTTACACTTATGGCTCGCAGCGCGTGAAGGATCGCGCGGGTCATACCGTCAGCGCGTACAAGATCGGCTACACCAGCGCCGCTTCCGATCTGCTGCTGGCGTTGTACGGCAACAAGGCGCGCAACGTCTCGTCGCGACAGGCATCCTACCGCTACATCCAGATCGACGGCGCGGTGATGGTTCGCCACGGCTATCTGCTGCTCAAGCTGAATGCCGATGAGCTGGCACGCGCCGAACACATCGCCCGCGGGCATCATCGAGCGGGGGCGTACCTGTGGCGCGAGGGCAAGTGGCACGAGCTACCGACCAGCCGCAGCGCCGCGTATGTCGAAGCCTCTTCCGGTCCGGGTTTCGACCCTACCGGATTCCTGCCCGTTGCACCGTCATCGGGTGAAAAGGAGTCGGCAGCACAGGGCATCCGCGTCGAAAAGAGCCAGCGTGATCCCAACGACCGCCCATGGTGGTGGATCCTCGGCGAGACGTATCCCCACCGCGAGCTGCTCAAACGGCACGGCGCGCGTTTCAGCGGCAGGCGGCGCGCGTGGTACTGGGTCGGCTGGGAACTGCCCGACGACATCCGCCAACTGGTTGATGAAGTGGAAGAAACGAAGGTGGACGCACCCGCTGCAGGAACTATTGCGGACAACACGCCGGTTCTATCGCCCGAACTCGAACGGCAGATCCTCGACGTGCTGGCGCAAGAGGATGCCATGCAGCAGGCGTCGCCCGCCCCTCTCGAAACGCCGTCAGCCAACCTTCAGCATGAGGCAGTTGCGTCAACCGCGGACGAGAAACCGCCCGCTGTTCGCATCACCCGACCCGCGCCGCTGCCAACCGATGGCACACTGCTTGATCCTGTGCAGAAGGCTGTCCACCAGACACGGACGCTGCCCACGCCTTCCCCGGCAGAACCCCACACTCTCTTCAAGCTGCGGGCAATTGCACAGGCGTACTGCGGGGAACTCACAGGCAGCATCAGCGGGCAGGTCTTCTGCTATGGCTACGCGGTGCATGACGGCATCTGCATCTACGTCAACATGGCGGGACCGCGGGTCGCCGTCGAAGCCATCCGCGCCAAGCTGAGCAAGGGCGATCAGGTGTCGGTGGTGCCGCTCGACGCGCCGTCCGTCGAGCTGACCGCCGGTGAGGGTCATTCGGGCATGTATCACGCCTATCTGCATTACCTGCCCGAAGCCCGGTTCGCCTCACTGATCCTCGTGCATGACTGGGCAGTGACACCCAACTACGGCGGCAAGGCGACGACGTTCATCTTCTGCACGAGCGAGGCGCAGGCGATGGCGAAGCTCAAGCATCACCTCACGCAGCTGGTCAATATCCCGGTGTTCGAGGCGTGGTCACCGTACCTGTATCACGCCGGGCAGACGGCGATGCTCGTGCGCAAGACGCGCTCAGCAGGCGGGATCGATTTGTTGAGCGTCGATCTCGATATTGATGCGTGGACACGCCTGATCACCGGTGGACTGGAGCAGGGTGTGATCCACTTACCATGAACCGACGTTTTGATGCTTGACTTTCAGGCTACCTGAGACTGTATGCTGTTACCATCTTCGCGCGGAGATGGAACACCGTGATCAGAATCGGCGACTTTGCAAGGCTCGGACAGGTATCGGTCGTCACACTGCGCCACTATGATGACCTCGACTTGCTGAAACCGAGCTACATCGATCGTGCTTCAGGCTACCGTTACTACTCGGTTGCACAACTGCCGCGACTCAATCGCATTCTCGCATTAAGAGATCTGGGCTTTTCACTCGAGCAGATCGGGCACGTCTTGAATGACCGTTTATCGCTTGATCAGTTGAAAGGTATGCTCATGCTGAAACATGCCGAGACCGAGCAGCTGGTGATTGAGGAGCAGGCACGGTTGGCGCGAATAGCCGCTCGTCTCAGACAAATTGAACTGGAGGACAGCATGTCAGCTTACGATGTGGTTCTTAAGACGGTTCCGGCGATGACCGTGGTATCACGTCGCGTCACCATCCCGACCAACGATCAGGTTCCTGATTATCTCAATCCTGCTTTCATGGAAGTCTCTGCTTACATCAAAGACACAAAGTGCACCGTCACGGGCCCCCACTTTGCGATCTGGCATCAGGCGGCTGAAGTGATCACCGATGAAGTCGCAGAAGCCGCAGTCCCTGTCAACTGCGCATCGACTGGTACGGAGCGCATTCAGGTGTACGAACTGCCGGAAACACAGGTCGCGTCGGCGGTACATCACGGTAACTTCGAAGACTTCACGCAACTTCACACGGCAATCCTGCAATGGATCGAGGCGAACAGCTATCAGGTCATTGGCGCGTACCGTGAGGTCTACATCAAACACAATCCCGACGACTACAGCGACTCGACGACTGAGGTTCAGTATCCGCTGAAACTGGCATTGTGAGGCGGAGACGACGAGTACATTTCTAGATCGCTGAACTATCCGTTTGGTACCTGACCGCAAAGCATCTGTAGCTGCAAAGCTCAGGTGCTTTTTGATTCTAGGAGGACGCTCATGGCACGCGCTGAGCCGAAAATGATCATGGGATTTCTGCCCATCGAGGAGCGCCACTATCCAGCGCTCCGGTCATTAGTCGCCTCTGCCTCCCCCGCCGTGCGGATGCTCGATACTTTTGCCGGGGAAGGCGCGTTTCTCGAAGCGGCTTCGACAGCACGGAACTGCCCCACGCCAACGAGTTCGACGGTGGGTAGGCAGGACGTGCCTCGTTTGAAGAGACGCAGCCTATTCTGTCTTCTTGAGGTGGTCGCCCTGACCGACACCGTAGGCTTCCCGTATCCATCCTTGGAAGGTCTCATCCATCTCTTCGATGGAAGAGATACGGAAATGATGCACGTAGAGTCGTTTGGTATACGGTGACGTCGAACGAATACGTGGATCGGGCTCAAGTTCTCGCATGATGTCAAAATAGCCGATCAAGTTGTCGTTCTTGGGACGCGCGCCGCAGAATCCTCGCCTCGTCCCTTTGAACGTGATCGTTGTCTTTGCCGGGTGCGTCGTATAGCGGCCGATCTCATCTAGAATCTGGACAAACCGGTCATACATCGCCCGGCTCTTCGGTGTGCCGTTGGCCATATGCTGCTTGATGATCGCTTCAGTCATTCTTCAACCTCGTACCCTGTGCCAGCCTAGAACGAATGTGCTTAAGGGTATCGACCTGACGCCGAACAGGTCAAATGGGATTCCAAAATAGCGCATGTGTTTCTTCGGGCAACCGGCATCCCCTGCTCGCTTCATGCTACTCGCTTAGCAAGCTTCACACATATCCAGCTTACCGGAAAAAGGATAACCAATGGCACGCGCCGAGTCGAAAATGATCATGGGATTTCTGCCCATCCAGGAGCGCCATTACCCGGCGCTCCTTTCGTTAGTCGCCCCTGCCTCTCCCGCCGTGCGGATGCTCGACCCGTTCGCCGGAGAAGGCGCGTTTCTCGAAGCGGCGGCGGCAGCGTGGAACGTCACGCCCTACGCCAACGAGCTCGACGGCGAGCGCGCAGCCGCCTGCATCACCCGCTTCGGCGCGACGCAGGCGGTGCGCTGTGATGTCGAACGGCTGGTCGCCTCCAACAACGCCTTCGGCATCGCGTGGCTCAACCCCCCCTACGACCATGACGCCTCGGCAGCAGGCAGTAAGCGGGTCGAGTTCCGCTACCTGCGCCACGCGTGGAAGTGGGTGCAGGATGGCGGGCTGGCGCTGTGGTGTATCTACCGCCAGCATATCACGGACGAAGCGGCGGCATTCCTCGCCAAACACAGCCGCTCGGTGGACGTGTGGGCGCTGCCGGGCAAGCATCTGGGCGAGTACGATCAACGGGTTGTTGTCGCCGTGCAGGGCGTCCCGGCCGACCCGACGGCGCTCTACGAACACCTCCTCCACCAGCGCGAGCACCCGCGTCCGCTCGTCGTTCAGCCCCAGCCCATCTACCGCGCGCCGGTGCCGCGACTGGTACAGCGATTCGTCTTCGCGCCGGACATGCTCGACGACGCTGCCGGTCTGCGCCTGATCGAGGTGAACGGCGCGTGGAAAACGGCGGGGTTTCAGGCGCTGCTCGACGTGCCTCCTCCGCCCGCCGACATCGAACCGGTCGTCGCCCCACGTCCGGGACATCTGGCGCTGGTCTTAGCGGCAGGCGTTGCTGATGGCGCGGTCATCGACACCGAAACCTATGGACGCGCGGCGCTGCGCGGCAAGACGCGCCACGTCGAGCATGTCGCCCGCGTCGAGGTCGAAAGTGATCCCAATGACCCCGAGCGGCAGGTCAAGAAGACGACCATCCGCCTCAAACCGACCACCATCCTCACGCTGCTGGCAGAGGATGGGACGCGGGTCGAGATGGAAGGCGACGAGGCGCTGCTCGGCTTCATCACCGAGAACAAGGGGGCACTGGCGCGCTACCTCAACCGCCGCTTCCAGCCGATGTACCGTTTCGACTTCGACGGCATCGGGCGCTGGCTCGACCGCATTCGCCTCAAGGGCAAGTATCCGCTCTACACGGCGCAGAAGCACGTCATTGCCGCCGTCACGCGCGGTCTGCGCTCGCGCGACAGCATCCTGCTCTGCGGGCAGATGGGCACCGGCAAGACGGCGATGGGCGGCGCGGCGGCGATTGCCATCGCGGCAGGCGTTGTCCGCAAGCTGCAGCACGCGATGCACCCGGAGCAGGTTGTCTTGATCGTCGCCCCACCGCACCTGATCGAGAAGTGGAAGCGCGAGCTGTACAGCATCGACCCGAATATCTTCGTCGAGCGGCTTGACCGGCACGAGGACGTGAAGGCGTTCATGGCGCGCGCGGCGCTGCTCGGCGCGGGGGTCGCCAAGATCGGCCTCATCAAGCGCGACATGACCAAGCTCGGCGCGGGTCACGAACCGGCAGTCATCTGGCGCAAGGAAGCGGTCGCCCTGTGGCGGCATGACGCGCGCGTTCCAGACGACTACGAACCGCACCAACGAATCGTCCGCCAGCGCGTGCCGAAATGTCCACACTGCGGCAGCACCGTCATGCACGAGCGCAAAGGCGCGAGCGCGCCGGCGTCGGAAAGCTGGCTCCGGAGCGGATTGCGGGCGTGTGCCGCCTGCCAGTCGCCGCTGTGGCAGGAAGCGCGCGACCGCGGCGCGCAGCCCAAGCCGGGCGAGAAATATCCGTCGAAGAACCCGCGTTATCGCATCGACAAGTACCTCCGGCGCTTCTATGGCGACCGCGTCTATCTGCTCATCTGGGATGAAATCCACGAGGCACAGCATTCGGATACGGGAAATGGCGAAGCCTTCAGCCGCATGGCGGGTATGACGCGCAAGGTGCTGGCGATGACCGGGACGCCGTTCAATGGACGCTCATCGTCAATTTTCAACCTCGAATACGCCATCAATCCGCGCGTCCGTCAGCACTACCCGTGGGGTGGCGCGCCGAGGCTGAGCCGCAAGGGGCGCGGCGAGCGCGGTTTCCAAT
>JAEVZT010000409.1 GCA_023392115.1 Chloroflexota bacterium | reverse complement strand
GCTGCCTGCGCCGCGAGTACGTCACGCCGACGTGGAATACTCACGGGCCCGGACAGGATCAGCGTTATTTCCGCGCGATCGTCGCCCGGCATCGTTGGACGGAAATGGGCGGCGACATTGTGACTATCCCGCGCGCCCTGTGCCGCGCCGTGACCGCCAGTTACGGCGGCTTGCGCAGCGGCACGTACTAGAACAGACACGGCTCCGGCTTGGCGAGAAGATAGCGCAGCAGCGGACTGACGATCGCGTAATCGGCTTCGGGAAGGAACTGGCGCGGGAGAGCCAAGCGCAAGAACTGGATATGGGCAATATTCATGCCCACGTTCCAATCGGCGGCGAACGGTTCTAGGACGAGAGAGTCTTGCGCCGCCTGAAGCTCAATCGGCGCCGCCGTTTCGTCGCCGTCATACTTGGCAAGGCAGGCACTCGCCCAGCGCGTCCACGCGACATCGCCCGTCGTCTGGATGAGCGAACGCGCGCCGTCGAGGGCATCAACCGCACGCGCACGATCCCTTTCATGCAGCGCGAGCAGCACGTCGATGCTGTAGGCACTGGTCGGGTTCGTCGTAATCACGCGGTAGTTGCTTGCATCCCAGAGTTGCCGCGCCGCAGCCGCTTCGCCTGCTTCAAGCAGACGGATCGTTTCGCCCGCGCCTGATAGCGGTGGCGCTTCACGTGTCATCCGCTCCTGAATCGGCGTCTGTCCCCATTCAGGCATCAGTCGAGCGTCGGGCATGCGGCGCAGCGCCGCTTGATACGCTTCATACGCCGCCTCGTCCTCACCTGCTGCTTCCAGATACTCGCCAAACTGGTATTGCAGCGTCCATTCGGAAGTAGAACGCTCGACAGCCTCAGTCAGCGCGGCAAACGCCTGCTCGCGCTCACCGAGCCGTTCGTGCAGCGCAAACTGGTTGATCCAGCCGCCGCCGTAATCAGGCGCAAGGCGCGAGTAGGCGTCAAACGCCACAATTGCCGCCTGCGTCGACACCTCATCCCCCGCCAGCCCATACAACATCCCCTGCTGGTAGTGATAAACGGGCATTGCCGGATCGGCGTCGATCACACTTTGCATTCGCCGCGCCGCTTCAGCAGGGGAAATCGCCCCGCCCGCCGCTTGATAGAGGATCTCCGTATAGCGGCTGTAGGTCGTCGCGCTCCAGATACCGGTCACGACCAAGCCAACGCCAACGACAGCGATCGCAGCGGCGGTAATGGCGCGGCGCGGTCCAGTGAGAGCAATGGGCTTGATCGGTGCGGTTGCGATCACAAGCGCGGTCAAACCCATTAGCGCGATCGCGGGCACCATCGACGGGACATCAAACAGGTGATGCGCTGCAAACGCCGTGAATCCCGCCGCACCCGCGATCAACGCCGGATCGCGTGATGCCACTAGGTTTCGCCAGAAGGCGCGAACGCTCACGAAAGCGGTGAGCGCCAGCGCGAGCAATCCGACAACGCCGAGTTCCGCAGCGATGTGCAGAATGATGTTATGTGCGTGTGCGTGAGGCTCGGACGGCGGCGATCCATAGACGCGCGCCAGCCCCGCGCCGAAGGTGAATAACCCCGCGCCGGTTATCGGCTGCGCGTTGAACGTCGCCAACGCGCCGTTGTAAATCCAGTTGCGTGTATCAGCTGAGCGCCCCCCCGGCGTGAGATAGGTATTCAAGATGATCACCGTGCCGGCGACAGCGATCGCGATCACGAGCAGCCCCGCGACTACCGCGCCGCTGCGAGTCAGCAGCCGTTGACTAGCCCACCACGCCAGCCAGCGACGCGGATTAAGCCATCCGTTCGCGCGGAGCAGCAGGATCACTTGCAGCGCTACTCCCGCCGCCGCGCCGACCCACGCCCCGCGCGAATACGACAGGACGAGCAGCCCGAGCAGCAGCACGCTGTAGAGCGCCATGACCACACGACGGAAGCGCCTACCCACATAAACGCCGTACAACGCCATCGGCAGCAGCACAGCCAGAAACGCGCCAAGGGTGTTTGGATTACCGAGCGTGCTGACAGGGCGCGGCAGATTGAACGGCAGCGTCCCGTTGAGCATCAGCGGCAGCATGTCGGTTAACCACATGCGAATTTGCAGGTAGCCGAAGGCGATCACCAGCGCGCCGGTGAGCAGCAGCGCATTGATCAGCACGCCGCGCCGGATCGCCCTATTCGCAAGCAGATCATGCATCACGTACCAGACGCCGATATATACGCCGACGTACCACAAGCCGATGGCGATCCGCCGCCACGTCTCCAGATTAGCTATCAGCGACAGGGTAAAAGCGGCGATCCACACGAGAATCACGCCGTCGAGCGCGGTCGCGTGCCAGCGCCAGCGTTTGCGCCAGCGCACGACTCCCCATGCTGCGGCGCCGATCGCCAGCCCAACCACGCCCGCCAGCCGCACTTGTGGATCGAGGATGCCGTTGTAGGTCGTACCAACCAGCAGGTAGAGCAGAAAAACGGCGTAAAGAACCGCGCGGGTAATCATCATCTATTTACCGTCACAGACGTTTGCGAAAGCGGGTTAATGTGTAACAAGCGCATCGACCTGATCTTATCAGGGAAGTGGACGCCATGAACGTAAGTCACGGTCTGAAGTTTCCACCCGCGCTTTGAGCATATTGCGCTATCATCGTTGAACTGTCGGCTTACGCTTGTGGAAAATCATGAAGAAACACGTGTGTATCCTCTCTTTTTCACCGATTTATCGTGATGCTCGCGTTCTCCGACAGATCGAATACCTGTCGCCGGTTTATCAGATCACTGTAGTGGGAGAGGGTCAGCCGCACCCAGACTATCCTCAAGTAAACTGGATCACCGTAGAGAAACCACCTGCCGGGCTAGTAGAACGTGCATCAACTGCACTTTCATTAGTGCTGGGCAAACTCCTGCCGTTCGCTTACGACTGGTGGTACTTCACCCGCCCGCTTCACCGCCGAATGCTTCATCACGCCCTCGAGAGTCGTGCTGACGTTTACCACTCGAATGACTGGGACACCCTGCCGATTGCAGTCGCTGCGGCGCGCAAGCGTGGCGCGAAAGTGGTTGTTGACTTGCATGAATACGCGCCGCTCGAGTTCGAGGAGGAGCCTCAGTGGATGCGTTTTAAGTCCCCATTGATTCGGTGGATGCTCTCACGCTACACACGGCAAGCGGCTGCGGCGATTACGGTGTGCGAACCGATCAGGCGTCGATACCGTGAGGAGTTTGGCTTTGATTCGACGGTCATCTTGAACGCCCCTAAGTACGTGGAACTGCCCGTACATCCTGTCAATTCCGAGCGGATCGAAGTTGTGCATCACGGCGGTGCCCAGCGTTCGCGTGGACTCGAAAAGATGATTGAGGCAATAGGACTTGCCGAAACCCGGTTTCACTTCCACTTGATTCTTGTGGGCGAAGACTCGCATTATGTTGAAGAACTCAAGCTGCTCGCGGAGCGTGTCGCACCGGAGCGTGTCTCTTTTCATGACCCGGTTAAGCCTAGTGAAATTGTGAAGCGGCTTTCGGAATACGACATCGGCTTCTATTCGCTTTCGCCAACAAGTTACAACAACGCGGTTGCAATGCCGAACAAGTTGTTCGACTTCATCAACGCCCGGCTAGCCGTTGTCATCGGACCATCTCCCGCAATGGCAGAACTAACCGAGCAGTATGGCTTCGGCTGTGTTTCTCCGACGTTTTCGGCGAAAGATTTAGCTGAAACACTCAATAAGCTGACGCCGGAAAGTATCCTGTCGATGAAGCAGGCGGCAAGCGCAGCGGCAAAACAGCTAAACGCCGATGTCGAAATGGCGAAAGTTGTCGAAATGTATAGAGGCTTGTTTGACAGCCACGATGAAGCCGCTCAGTGAGGTGCGTGCAAGTCTCCCTAGCTGACGGTTTGCCAGTGCTGCCTCAGATACCACAGCCCGATCGAACCGAAGGCGATCAGGCTTATCACCATTGTAGCCAGAGGCGGAATCAGGATACTCATCAACGCTGTGATGCTCAAAGCAGCAAGTGAAGCGATGAGAAACCCTGAAATCTGGCGCAGCCAGATAACGAGATTAGACCCTGCTAGCCGCAGTAACCAGTTGATGTACCAGAGTTCAACCAGCACACTCAGCAAGGAATAGAGTATGAGGGCGGCATCCGGCGATCCGAGTGCACCGCCCAACACAAGCATGACCACGCGCCCCCCTGTCATTAACAGGCTTCGGTAGAGTATCTGTCGCTGAGCATGCTTGATGAACGAGTACGCGCTTAGTGGTGAGTACACAAACGAGGTGATCAGCGAAGGCGCGAGATACTGAGCATAACGTCCAGCTGTACCCCATTCATCTCCAAGTACAAACGCAAAGAGTTCAACTCCGTTGATGATGAGGAAGAAGAAAAGCGGCACTGCGATGATCAAGAGAATGTTCGCCAGTTTTTCGAGCAGTACGCGCGAGGCTTCCGCATCATTCTGACGCTCTGCGATATGGGAATAAAAGGACTGGGCGAAAGCCTGACTGATGATTCCCGCAGGAAGCCGCACGACGCGAAAGGTCATGGAAAGCAGTCCTGCTGCATCGAGCGAAAAGAGCATTACGAACAGGACATTCGGTACATTGACCCCAACAACATCGAGAAGCGAAGACCAAATCGAATACAGGGGGAAGTTTCGATAGGTTCTAATGAGCCGACCCCACTCACGCGGGGACACGGCGACGCGCGGCAAGTTGGCACGCCGTATTAGGGTGAACAGCGCTTGTGCCTGTCCGAATAGGTGCCCAAAAACCAGACCGAATGGTCCGGCGCCTGCCACACCGAGGGCAATTTGAACAAAGGCTTGAACGACGTTATAGCGCACTTGCGAATTCGTAACCGTCGTGAATCGCTTCTTGCGCGTCAACCAGTAGTTTAAGGTCATTACATAGCCGCCGAGCAGTAACGCAGCCGGCAAGAACCAGAGCAGCGGTCGTACTTCGGGGGCGTTTAGGAGCCGGGCTATCTCATCATCAAGCAGCCAGAACACTCCAGCAAACAGGGCACTGGTGAGCGTGACGAGAGTCAGGCAAACGGCAACCAGATTTACGGCGTCTTCGTCATCTTGCGGCAGAGGAATCGCATACTCGTAGCGCAGTGAATTGACAGCCACCAAGACGGTGAGCAGAAAACTGTATGCGGTGACAGCGCCAAAATCAGCAGGCGTATACAGTCGAGAAATGATAGGGGAAACGACGAATAATATTGCCTGACTGAACGACGCACCGCCGATCAGGAGAACGACGTTCGCCTGTAGTGAGCCGCCCGACAAACGCTGCCGCGCCCACTGCCCCCAGTATGTTATGCCGTTGACAAAACGTGTCATTTTGGGCCGTCTATACTTCGGTAGCGCATGTATAAGTGTCCATTTCCCCTTTTAGCAGCCAGCAAGCGCACTTGGCAAGCAGTGACGCAAACGCCATCAAATACGGGCTCCAGATGTGTAGCCGAAGTGGGAGTGCATTGGAGAATCCGAACAGAAGCGGTGAACGTCAAGACGGCTTACGTCCTGAGAAAACTTATGCCAAGAAGTCGGTTACCCGAAGCAGCCATAGTAGTCCAGTACGTGGGTGTTGTTCTACTTGCCCACTCGTGGAAAGCAGGATTCTGGTCAGCATCATCAGACAACACAAAGCCCGGATTGTTCAAATATGGGATGACGGTGCCGAACTCGTACTTCATATTTCTATACGTATGGCGGCTGTCATGAATGAATATATCAATCTTTCCTATGCTTGGAAGTAAGGCGGGGAAAAGACTGTGGGTGCTGCCAATATGTAACTGCCAGTGATGACGCAGTGAGTCTGGAACTAGAACGCCAATCAGTTCATTCGCGTTTGAAACCGGTAGGGGGCGATCGACACTGTGTAGAGTGCCATTGCCGTTGACTTCAAGAGCCTTCAAAATGTATGCCGAACTTCTACCATAAGCAACGCCTGTCTCCAGTACGTTTCTTGGCCGGAAAGCGCGGCACAAGATATAGTAGAGTTCTGCATACTCCTGTCT
>JAEVZT010000361.1 GCA_023392115.1 Chloroflexota bacterium | reverse complement strand
GCGGTATCGGCGTCGGCTTCCGCCCAACTCTTACCGACTTCGAGCACCATCACGGCGCTAAATTCGTGCTTGCGGCGGCGCATTTCTGAAGCCGCGCGCAGCAGGTAGCGAGCGCGTTCGTCTGCTGGAACGTACTGCCACGTCTTGAACGCCCGTGCCGCAGCCTCGACCGCGCGATCGGCGGCTTCGGCGGGCAGTCGCGGAAAGCGGGCGAGGACTTCAGCCGGGCGCGACGGATTGATCGTCGCCGACGTGTCATCGTTCCAAACAGGCTCGCCGTCGATGATCGCCGGGTGCGTCGCGCCAATTTCGCCCTTGTCCTTGTCGAGCGCGCGCTGGAACGCCTCGCGCGTCTGCGGCTGGGTGAAGTCGGTCAGGGGCTCATTCTTGAAGGGGGGTAACATTGTTGTCTCCTGCGGTTCACAAAACTTTGGGGAAGATTTTATGGAATTCACAAGAAATCCACAAACAACGAGCGAATTTCGCGTTATTCTATAACAGAAGTGAGCGAACACTTTAACAATAGAGCGGGTCGGGTGATCTCATGTGTCATCGACCACCACTGACGCCATCATCGTTCTCCATCGTCGCTTCGCAGCACGTTGCAACCAACATCGCGTCACCCTGACATCATCGCCAGCATCGAACATCGACGCCAATCCCTGTAGATCCGCTGCGCCAGTCGATCACCCGCCTCGCTCTGTTGTTAAATCACGGCAGATGACAACGATATACTCTCCTCGACAGCGGGTCAAGACAAGTGTTCTTGACCCGCTGCCGTTCAGCTTGAGCTTCGCCAGCAGTTCTTCCGGCGTTACCGCCGTCCCACGTTTCTTCACCGTCACCCGTCCAACGCCGCGCTCGCGCAGATGTGCCCGCAGCCGCTTGAGGTTGAACGGCATCCAGTCCTCGACCTGCCACGCGCGCGCCCACGGCGATTCCGGTTTGGAGTCGGTTGTGATATAGGCGATAGTCTCGTCAAGCTGCGCCCCGCCGAACGCCAAGGCGGTGTGCGCCACCAGCCCGGCGCGGATCAGCGCCGGATCGGGTTCGACCAACCACGCGCGCGGCTCGCTCACCTGCGACTGCACCTCTTGATCCTTCTCCCAGATCAGCACTTGCTCGCCCGTGAGCAGAATCGCCCGCGTGCCGCCTGCCTCATCCGCTTCGTGGCTCAACTGAGCTTCTTTCAAATCGCCATTCACGGAGATGAAATCCAGCCTCGCCGCGTGTAGGTACGGATCAAGCTGTGCCGTATCGACGCCGGGCGACAGCTTCGCCCCCCACAGCCCTGCCTGAAAGCGGTTCACCAGCGACAGCGGCGGCTGGTACTGTTCCACATCGAAGATGCGCCTGCCGTTGGCATCGCGGCGGGCAGGGTCGAAGAAGATATAGGCAGCTTCAAGTGGATAGTCGCGAGCGTCGGCGGTTTCAAAACGCGCCGTCAGCCGGAGCGCGTCGGCATTGAGCCGCGCCATCAGCACACGCACCGGATCAATGTCGATACCGGTGACGCGCAGCCCCGCAGCGGCGAACGCCAGCGCGTCGCTGCCGATGCTCGAACACACGTCAAGCGCGGGTTGATCGCGTCCGGTAAGCGCAGCCGCCTCACGCGCGCGCCAGCGGCGCACCAGCGGATCGCTCGCCTGTTCCAGCGCCTCGCGGGTGAAGAACATGCGCGCCGCGTCAGCGCCGAACTTGTCGACGGCTTTCAGGCGCAGCCGCGCCAACTCCAGCGCCGCGCCCGCGTGTTCAGGCGGCAGATCGCGCCGCAGCGTCGTCAGCAGGCGCAGCGTGTTCGCGTCAGATAGGTCTTCAGACGACAGGCGTTCGAGGGCGCGCGATCCGGCATCCGACGCGAGAAATCCTAGCGTTTCGAGGGTGAAAACCATCACTCATCCGGCGTTTCGGCGCTGGCGGGATCGATCGGCACGAACGTCACGCCCCGCCCGTCGAGCACGCTGACATCGGGATTGAGCAGCAGCCGGTGTAACCAGCCCGCCGCCGTCTCGCGGCTGAACTTGGCGACTTTCGACACGCCGACTATCGCGCCGCGCAGCACCGCCGGCTGCATGAAGCTGACGGCTTTCGGCAGGCTGCTGAACGCCAGCAAGACCCCTTCATCGCCCTGCCCGAGCGCGACAGCTTCCCACGTCACCGTTTCGCCGTCACGCAGCGCCCACGCAGGTTTGTTCGGCGTCTGCCGGATCAGCAGGTGGATATAGCGCCCGGTGTAGGCGGCGGGGTCGAGCGCGTGGGCGTCCTTGTCGGCGGCAGCGCGAACGCGCGCCAGCGTGTCGTCGGTCAGGTGCGGTTTCTCTCCGCGCATCAGCACGCCGAGCGGGGTTGGCGCTGTCACGCCCGCCTCGACAAGAATCCGCCCGTAACCGGCGTTTTCGAGCGTCTGGACGTGTGTTTCGTGGGGGGTCCCGTTCGGGTCGACGACGATCAATCTGCCGCCCGGACGCAGCGCCCTTAGCGCCCGCGCCAGAAATTCAGCGTCGACCGGCGTGTCGAACGCGGCGACCGCGTCGAAATCATTCACCGCAAGCGTCCACGTATCAGGCGTGCCGCTGACCGTCACCACGTCGAGATCGGCGCGGCGGGCTGTCAGCATGTCGCCGACTGCCCCGCCAACGTCGAGCAGGCGCAGTGTCGAGGCGCTCGGCGGCAGGTGCTTCGCCATCGCCTCAATCAACTGCCGCCTCACCTGACCCGCATTGTTCATCAACGACTGCCGGACGACCGGTTCGCCGCTTCGACGAGGGCGACGATCTCTTCCCATTCCTCGCGGAAGAAATGGAGCGTCACGGGACCCAGTTCGAGGTGATAGACGAGTTCGCCATCCGACTCGCGCGACAGCCACGCGGCATAGCTTTCCGTTTCCGCCAGAGTCTCGACGTTCACATCACCGTTTGCCATCAGCTTCCTCCTTGTACTCGTCAATTGCGCTTATTCTAGCGCGTTTGGCGTAGAGCGCGCAGGCGGCGAGCCACTTGCAAGCGCGCTGTCTCTAACGCGCCGCGCCGCGCCCTGCGTTTCGGCGGCGGGAACGGGTCTTGATCGGTCAGCTTGCCGTAAATGTAGATGGCAAACATGCGGAAAGTCGCGATGATCGGCGCGGCGAGCAGCACGCCGAGGATGCCGGCGATATTCGCCCCGGCAATCACGCCGACGAGGACGACGATCGGGTGCAAATTCAGGCTGTCGCCCATGACGCGCGGCACAATCACCACTGACTCGATGTTCTGGATCAGCGTCCAAACGACGATCACCACCAGCGCGAACGTCGGACCCGACAGGAAGGTCAGCGTGCTTGATTCGGAGAACAGCGCGAACAGCGCCGCCGGGACGAGCGCCAGAAACGGACCAATGTTCGGGATGAATTCGAGCACGCCCGCCAGCAGCGCCAGCATCGGGGCATTCGGCACGCCGAGGATCGTAGCGGCTATTAGCACCATCACGCCGATCACGAGGCACAGGATGATCTGACCACGCAGGTAGGCGTTCCACACCTGCGCCAGTTCGTAGAGCAGGCGGCGCACATCGTTCTTGTACGTCTCCGGCGTGACGCTGACCAGCGCCGAGGGGAACCGGTTCCCGTCCTTGAGCATGTAGAACATCAGCGTCAGCAGA
>JAEVZT010000039.1 GCA_023392115.1 Chloroflexota bacterium | reverse complement strand
GTCATCAGCCGCAGACGGCGTCGCGGACGGTGCGTCACCGCTTCCTACAGGCGACCGGCTTGTCGCAAAACCACATTTATCAGTATGAGCGCGCGCAGCAGGCGATGGCGCTCTTGCAGCAGGGCGTGTCGATTCTCGACGTGGTTGAGGAGACGGGCTATGCCGACCAGCCGCACCTGACGCGGTCGCTTAAGCAGTTCACCGGCTACACGCCGGCGCAGGTCGCGTACAAGGCGGGCTGCGTGCGGCAAGATGAGCTTGTGCTATCCTAACCTCAAGTCGCGTTTGCAGGGGCGATCTGCTGGATCGCCCCTGCGGCAGCCTCTAAGACCTGCCCTATTTTTCCCGCGAGATCGCCTTCCGGTTTAATCGGCGTTTATCCTCAAACTATCATCAGGATCGACCCTCAATTTACACCTTTACTGTTTCCGCTTTGTCGCGGGTAATGGACAAGGCTTCAAATGTGAAATTTGGCACTTAATCGCCTGCGTGGAAATCGCATTCGCGCGCTCGTATCATGGCGGCGATGGCTGCCCATACCAAACATTTTTCACCCGGTACAACCCTCCCCTTCGGCAAGCGCGTCTGGCTGCTGCCCGGACTGCTGATCGCCGTCGGGCTGCTGATCGCCTGCCTGCTGTGGAGCATCACGCTCGGCGCGGCGGACATCACGCCGCAGGTGGTTTACGATGCCCTGTTCAACTACAACGACGCCGAATTCGACCACCTGATCATTCAAACCGTGCGCCTGCCGCGCGTGATCGCCGGCGCGATCGTCGGCGCGGCGCTGGCGGTCGCGGGGGCGCTGATGCAGGGGTTGACGCGCAACCCGCTCGCCGACAGCGGCATCCTCGGCATCAACGCGGGCGCGGCGTTCGCGGTCGTGCTGACTGTGTTCCTGATCGGCACGCCGTCGCTGTCGATGTACGCGATTGCCGCTTTAGTCGGCGCGGCGCTGGCGGCGGGATTCGTCTACGGCATCGGCTCGCTCGGCGGGGCGGCGTCGCCGCTGCGGCTGACACTCGCGGGCGTGATCCTGACGGCGTTCGTCTCGTCGCTGACGACGGCGATCCTGATTCAGGATCAGGAAACGCTCGACCAGATTCGCTTCTGGACGGCGGGATCGCTTGCAGGGCGCGATGCGCCGGTCATCACCATGACCGCGCCGATTATCGCCGCCGGCATGGTCGGCGCGCTGTTGATCAGCCGCCAGATCACGACCATCAGCCTCGGCGAGGACGTGGCGAAGGGCTTAGGACAGAACACCGCCATCATCAAGCTAGTCGCGGCGGCATTGGTCGTGCTGCTGGCGGGTGGCGCGGTGGCGCTGGCGGGTCCGATCGGTTTTGTCGGTCTCGTCGTCCCGCACGTCGCCCGCTTCCTCGTCGGCGTCGACTACCGCTGGATCATCCCTTACTCGGCGGTGTTCGGCGCCATGCTCGTCACGGTGGCGGACGTTGCGGCGCGGCTGATCCTGCGCCCGCAGGAGCTGCCGGTCGGCGTGATGATGGCGATTGTCGGCGCGCCATTCTTCATCTATCTGGCGCGCTGGAAGGTGCGGCGCTGATGGCAGAACGACGCATTCCACGCACGTGGATCACGGTACGCCCGCCGCGCGTGCCCGTCTCGTTCAAGCTCGACCGGCGCGTGCCGCTGATGGCGCTGCTGCTGCTCGCGTTCACGCTGATCGTCCTCGTCCTGAGCATCAGCTACGGGTCTTACGATCTGTCGCCGTTCGACGTGGTGCGGACGCTGACCGGCACGCTCCCCGCCGATCACCCTGACGCGCGCAATTTCAACCTCGTCGTCCATACCTTTCGCCTGCCGCGCATCCTCGTCGCGTTTCTTGTCGGATCGGCGCTGGCGGTGTCGGGCGCGATCATGCAGGGCGTCACGCGCAATCCGCTGGCAGAACCGGGCATCCTCGGCGTGACGGCGGGCGCGGGGCTGGCAGCGGTCACGGTGATCGTCTGGCTGGACAGCGTGCCGATGTCGCTGCTGCCGTGGGTGGCGCTCGCGGGCGGGTTCGGGACGGCGCTCGCGGTTTATCTGCTGGCATGGAAGCGCGGCAGCACAGCGCCCGTGCGCCTGATCCTGATCGGCGTCGCCGCCGCGTCGGTGCTCGGCTCGCTGACGACGTACATGCTCGTCCTCGGCAACATCGACAACGTGCAGCAAGCGTATCTCTGGCTGACGGGCAGCGTCTACGGCAGTAACTGGGAGCACGTCCGCACGTTGATCCTGTGGCTGATCGTCCTGCTGCCGGTGGCGTTCTTCAGCGCTCGCTCGTTGAATGCCCTCAATCTGGGTGATGAAGTCGCAAAGGGGTTCGGCGTGCGCGTCGAAGCGCAGCGCGCCCTGCTGCTGCTGGTCGGTGTTGGGTTGGCTTCGGTGGCGGTCGCCGCCGCCGGAACGATTGGTTTTGTCGGGCTGATCGCGCCGCACGTCACGCGGCGGCTGGTCGGTCCGGCGCATGAAGGCATGCTGCCGATCACGGCGTTGTTCGGCGGCGCGCTGCTGGTGCTGGCAGACCTGATCGGGCGCTGGGTCATCGCGCCGTCGGAACTGCCGATCGGCATCGTCACAGCGCTGATCGGCGCGCCCTATTTCCTGTTTCTACTGTACAAGACTCGTAACCAATAGGAGCTGTCAATGAAGATGCGTGTATTCTCAATCCTGCTGCTGGCGCTGATGTTCACCGGTATTGTTACCGTCGGCGCGCAGGATGCAGTCGAATGTGAAGCTGGTTTCCGCGCCGTCACCGACGCGAACGGGACGGATGTTTGTCTGCCGGAAGCACCGGAACGAGTGATCGCCCTGATGGAAAGCGATCTTGACGCGCTGCTGGCGCTCGGCGTCGACGTGGTGGGAACGACCAACGGTCGCGGTCAGTCAACTCCGCCGCGCTACCTGTCCGAATACCTGCCTGAAGCCCTGCCGGTCGTCGGCAACCTGTACCAGCCGAATCT
>JAEVZT010000332.1 GCA_023392115.1 Chloroflexota bacterium | reverse complement strand
AATACCAATCCTTGAGGACGGCGTTAACCACGAGTTCCGCTTCGAAGGCGAGTCGCTGCCGCCGCTCAAGGCATTGGACGAAACCGGCATCGTCATCCACGCCAGCGGCTTCACCAAGAACCTGCTGCCCGGTCTGCGAATTGGCTACATCATCAGCAACGGCGGTCATCACGAACGCTTGGTACGGGTCAAGCAAGCCGCCGACATCTCGACGCCGGGGTTGAACCAGCGGGCGCTGCATTTGCTGCTCGAACGCGGCGTGCTGGCGCAGCAGATGGAACGCAACAACCGTGAGTTGAGACGCCGGCGCGATGTCACGCTGGCAGCGGCAGCGCGTCATCTCCCGCCGGGGGCGCGTTGGAATGTTCGCGAGGGGGGCATGTACTTGTGGGTTGAGCTGCCGAAATCGGGTCCAACCGCCGCCGAACTGTACATTCAGGCGATCCAGTGTGGCGTCGCCTACGCTATCGGCAACGTGTTCTACACCAACGGCAGCGGCAGCCATTTCTTACGCATCAACTTCGGCGCGCAGAAACCGGCAGACCTCGAAGAAGGCTTCCGGCGGTTGGGACGCGCGTGGCGCGAACTCGCCTTCGACTACGCCGACATCGAAAAGACTCCGCTGCTGTAGAGGATAGGCAAACAAAAACACCGGTCACATGGACTGTGCCGGTGTTTTTTGTGGGCAGTAGAGGACTCGAACCTCTAACCACTCCCACGTCAAAGGAGTGCTCTGCCAATTGAGCTAACTGCCCGCAGATAGAGAAAAGTATAGCCGATTTCTCTCCCATTTCAAGTGCCAAGTTCGGGAAATTGTCGAACGGGCTGTGCCGTTATGTGCCGGCGGAATGCCTTACGTACACGCGGCGCTCCACGTCGATCTGGTTGATCCGTTTTGATCACTTGACAACAAAAGCAAAGTACCATACACTGTATTCACATTATGCACATAAACGCATAAAGCGAATAAGGCGCATAACGCGCATAAAGAGGAACGCTCGTGGTCGACAGTGACTTCATTCTCGCACCGGCAGTCGTCAAGGTTGAGTTCGCGATTCAGCCGGTGATCAACGCGCTCGAAAGCATGCAGCTTCTCAACGAGTCGCACCGGCTGTCCGGGCTTGGCGAGTGGGTAACGCAGACTGCGGCGACGCTGCCAGCAGAGCGCATGCGTCAAAACCTGCTGGTCTTCGACGGGTTGGAGCCGTTTGTGCCCAGCCTGCTGCGCAAGCAGCATCCCGACTTCCCGAGCTATATCGATGATCTGGCAGCGCAAGACCCGACGCGCCTCGTCGCCGAGATCGGGCATGATATCGAGCTGATCACAAGCCTCTACCCCGAGTTATGGACTGAGGGGAAGCGCGTGCCGACGTTTGATGAACTGCTCGCCGACCGTGACGTGTTCATCAATTTCATGGAGACCATCAGTCAGGGCGACTGTGCCGACCCGACGATTTGGGATGAGGCGCACGCGCTCTATAACAACCCGCCCGCGCTTGTCGAGACGATTGTTTCGCACCTGCGCTGGATGTGGGACGAAACGCTGGCAGCCGAATGGGAGCGGGTGCTGCCGCTGCTGCAAGAGTCGGTCGCGGCATTCCAGAAGATCGACTACCGTGACATGACGGCTTATGAAGCGATCCGCGCCGTAACGGGCAGGGATATACGCAGCTTCGTCGAAAAGCACCTGCAGAGAACCGACACGCTGCTGTTTATTCCATCGGCACACATCGGACCGTATGTCGGCAAAATATCAGGTCCGACGGGTTTCTGTCTCGTATTCGGCGCGCGTCTGCCGCGCGGCGCGCAAGCCACATCATCGGCGCTCAGCCGCTCTGAACTGCTCATCCGCCTCAACGCGCTGGCGGACGACACGCGGCTGCGCATCCTCGAGCTGATGACCCAGCATGAAGAGCTGTGCGCGCAGGACATCATCGAACGGCTGGGCGTCAGCCAGTCGACCGTATCGCGCCACTTGAGCCAGTTGAGCGCAACCGGTTATATCACCGAACGACGGCGGGAGGTAAGCAAATGCTACAGTCTAAACACCGATCGCGTAGTTGATACGCTGCGCGCCCTGACCAACTTCCTGTCGCGGCAGTAGCCTACACCGATCAGCCGCACACCGACAAACGAGAGGATCGAACCGCCCCGCCTCGCCGGGAGTGTCCTTCGATTTCGCCAGCTTCAGCCAGTCCGGTTCAGTTGTGACACAATTTTGAACGAGGGGACTATCATGCATCATCTGGATACGATGGCACAGACGCAAATTATGCATCACCGGCATGCAATGGAAGCCCGCGCAGAACGCGCCCGCGCCGTTCGGGAAGCGATGGCGGGGCGCGGCGGATGGATCGCCTTTCACAAGCCGCTGCTGGTCAACATCGGCAAGGGGCTTGTCAAGATGGGCACGGAACTTCAAACGCGCTACGACAAACGACAGACTCACTCCGGCACGGTACGGCTCACGGTGCAAAACGACACACCCTGCTAGCTACCGGCGCGAACCACACAGAAGGGGCAGCCCGTACTTCGTCCACAACGCGGCTGCCCCTTCGCATGTGAGGGGAATGCATGCCGACACTTGACATCACCGCCCGACGCTCAAGCGTCGGGCTAGGAAAGAAAGCCCCGTAAACGGGGCTGAATAGCCTGCTTCAGCGGGCTTACAAGCTTTGTCTGTAGCCGGTGGCTTTGAGCCGCCAGCGGAGCTGTGGACGCCTTCGCATGTATCACCCCCGTGAGCGTCCGCATAGAAACGGACTGCCGTCAGTTGACAAGCATAAGGCGGTCGCTTACACTGTAAGCACAGTTAAGACGAGAGAAATTCAACCATGCGTGTATGCGTATGTTGTCGCTGTCTGAAGGAGGGCGAAAAGCGTACTTCAGATAGCTGATTGAGTCATGTGAAGTTCGGCACTGCGAGCCGACAGCGAAAAGAAGGCGTGGATCGCCCGGGCGAAAGCCGGTGATGATCTGCGCTTTTTTGTTTCGCTGTCGGCTCTTTTGTTTTAGCGTTTCGCGGCGAGATGAATGGAATTGGGATGATCCTCAGACAACCGACTACCCCGACAGCGGCATCAAGCATCGAGTCGTTGATCGGGAATACCCCGCTGCTGCGCTTCCGGCAGCTCACGGCACATCTGCCGGAGACGATCCAAATCTACGCCAAAGCCGAGTGGACAAACCCCGGCGGCAGCGTCAAAGACCGCGCGGCGGCGAACATCCTGCGCGAAGCGGAACTTTCCGGCGCGCTGCACGGTGGCAAAACGATCCTCGACAGCACCAGCGGTAACACGGGCATCGCTTACGCCATGCTCGGCGCGGCGAAGGGCTACCGCGTCAAGCTGTTCGTCCCGGCGAACGTCAGCAGCGAGCGGATCGCCATCCTGCGCGCATACGGCGCGGAACTGGTGCTGACCGATCCGCTCGAAGGATCAGATGGGGCGCTGCGCGCTGCCCGCGAGCTTGCCGCGACCGACCCGGATCGTTATTTCTATGCCGATCAGTACAACAATCCGGCGAACTGGCGCGCGCATTACCGGACAACCGGCGCGGAAATCTGGGAGCAGACCGACGGCACGGTAACACACTTTGTCGCCGGACTCGGCACGACTGGCACGTTGATGGGCACGGGACGGCGGCTGAAAGACTGCAACCCGCAGATTCAGGTGATCGCGCTCCAACCGGACTCGCCGTTTCACGGGCTGGAAGGACTCAAGCATATGCCGACGGCGATCAAGCCGGGGATTTACGACGAGTACTTCCCCGACCGGCAGATCGGGATCAATACCGAAGCGACGCACGACATGATGCGGCGCTTAGCACGCGAGGAAGGTTACCTCGTGGGCATCAGCGCGGCGGCGGCGATGGTCGGCTCGCTCCAAGTCGCCGAAGCACTGGCAGATGCCGGACAGCCCGCCGTGATCGTCACGCTGTTCCCCGACAGCGCCTCGAAATACCTGAGCGAACGCCACATCTGGAGCACGTAAGAACCCCACCCCCATCCCCTCCCCGAATTCAGGGTGGGGAGAATTCCTAACGTGAGTTTTGCCCCTCTCCCTTGATATTCGCGGCAACCGAACGTTGCACAGGAAAGCAAACAACGCCGTTTTTCTCCCCTCTCCTCGCTTGCGTGGGAGAGGGGGCGGGGGTGATGGGTAGTCCGCGCTTGCCTGACACGAGCTTCACGGGGATAATCGGCACGCTGCTGCATCAAAGGGGACAGACGATGCCTATTGAAGCTGTGATTTTCGACATGGACGGGGTACTGGTTGACAGCGAGGAATACTGGTGGCAGTCGCGCGTCGAGTTCGCCTCGGCGCTCGGCAAAACGTGGACGATGGACGATCAGCGCGCGGCGATGGGGCGCAGCACGATCGAATGGGCGCAGGTGATGCAGGAACGGCTGGCGCTCGATATGTCGCTCGACGACATTATGCGACAGGTGATCGCGCTGGTGATGGGGCGCATCGAAGCGCGGCTGCCCGTCCTGCCCGGCGCGATCGACGCTGTGACTCTGTGCGCCAGCCGCTACCGCGTCGCGCTGGCATCCGGTTCGCCAACGCGCGTGATCGACACGGTCATGCGCCTGACCGGTCTCGACGGCGTCTTCGAAGCGATCCTCTACGGCGACGACATGAAAGAGGGCAAGCCCGCGCCTGAAATCTACTTGACTACCGCCGAACGCCTCGGCGTCGACCCGAAACGCTGTCTCGGCATCGAGGATTCCGGCAACGGACTGCGCGCGCTGCGGGCAGCCGACATGATCGCGATCGCCGTGCCCAGTCCCGGCTTCCCGCTCGCCCCCGACGTGCTGGCGCTGGCGCATCACGTCCTGCCGTCGCTCGAACACCTGACTCTCGATGTGATCGAGGGGTTAAGCTAAAATACGGCGGTTCGCGCCGCTCCAAAGCAGTTATAAGCGCGCTGCCCGTTAAGATAAGATAGGTTTGACCGGAGAACATCCATTTGAAGGCAGTGACATCCAGCCATCCACAGGTCAGGACTGAAGCGGTACGGAGCCGGATACCGTGCGCCGGTTGTGAGAGTTATCAATGTGTTCCCTTCTGTTCTGAGAACGGGCTCGGGCTGGTCAAGTGCAGCCAATGCGGTCTGGTTTACGTCAGCCAGCGCCCGGAAA
>JAEVZT010000319.1 GCA_023392115.1 Chloroflexota bacterium | reverse complement strand
CGGATGCGCTGCGTCGCCGTCAAGCCGTCCATTTCCGGCATGCTCAAGTCCATGAGGATGATGTCGGGGCGTTCGGCGACCGCCATCTCTATCCCCTTGCGCGCGCTGTCCGCTTCTGCAAACGTGAACTCGAAGTCGGAAGCCATCAGGACGCGCCGAACCAACATACGGTTGTCAGCATTGTCTTCGATATACAATACGCGCGGCATAACGCTGCCTCTCCGAATGTTCGCACCTCAGGGGGAACGCGATGAAACAGTGATTTTCGATGCAAAAAGAGTGTGTTTATTGTGAACACACAAGCCAATCCCAATGCAATTCGCATTATATAACAGGACTTTTACGGACTTGGGTAAAGGTTGTTCAAGGAAGGCGAATTATTTCGCGGCAAATCGGTTATACTTGCGTCGCCAATGTTCACAGGAAAAGGGATAAACCAGATGCAGGGTAAACAGTATTCCAGTGCCCCGACGATGCAAATCGACGCCGCCAAGACCTATACCGCGCACTTCCAGACCTCGAAAGGCGCATTCGACGTCGAGCTGTTCGCCAAGGAAGCGCCGATCACCGTCAACAACTTCGTCTTTCTGGCGCGCGAAGGCTTCTACGACGGAATCAAGTTTCACCGCGTCATCCCGGATTTCGTCATTCAGGGCGGCGACCCGACCGGAACCGGTCGCGGCGGTCCCGGCTACAAGTGGAATGACGAGCCGAGCGCGCTCAAGATCAAGCACGGCGCGGGTGTGCTGAGCATGGCGAACGCGGGCGCGAATACCAACGGCTCGCAGTTCTTCATCACCCACAGCCCGCAGCCGCACCTCGACGGCAAGCATGCCGTCTTCGGGCGCGTGACGAGCAAAGAGGGCATGGATGTCGTCAACGCCATTCAGCAGGGCGACACGATCGAGTCGCTGACGATCAGCGAGGCGTAGGGAGAGTAGGCAGTTTACAGTAGACAGTAGGGCCGCAGCATGCTGCGTCCCTTGCATTTCCTGACCCTACCCTTCGACGGGCGTGGCGATCACCGGCGCGGGCGCTTCCTCGATCACCGGACGCACGTCGGCGACCAGCCGGTGCTGCGCCGCCCCAATCCCGATCATCCACCAGAACAGAAACGCATAGCGATCCCATAAGGCGATGGCGTCTGCCAGCCCAAAAAAGGCGTGTGCCGCGAGGGCTGCGGCAGTTGAAGCCGCGACCGCGCGGGCGAAAGCGTCGCCGCGGCGCCAAGCGAGAAGCAGCATCCGCGCGATCACTACGTGCCAGCCGATGAAGACGATCATGCCGGGGATGCCCATGTCCGAGCCGACCTGCAAGACCTCGTTGTGGGCGTGCGGCAGTACCTTTGTGCCGTAGCTGGGCGCGGGGTAAAGCTCGCGCACCGGGCGCGCCCGAAACTGGTTCAGCCCGACGCCCGTCAGCGGGTAGTCGACGATGATGTTGAGCGCCGACTCCCAGACCTCGACGCGCGAGGTGACGCTGTCCTCGTCACGCTGGATCAGTTCGTCGGCTTCAGGTTCAAAGATTTTCGACAGGATGACCAGCTGCCACGCCGTGATCAGCACCAGCACGGCGAGCGCGACCCGACGGGTTTTGCCCTGCGGAATGAGCAGGAAGATCAGCGCGCCGACGGCGGGGAGCACGCCGAAGATCGCCATGCGGCTTTGACCGAGGAACAGCGCGATCGACAGGATCAGGAAGGCGGCGGACGCGAGCAGGCGTCGTCTGTTCGAGATGCGGTCGCGCCATTCATAAAAGGCGATGCCCGCCGCGAACGGCGCGAGCCACGCCATCGCCCCGGCGATCTCGTTGACGTTGAAGCCGCCTTCCGCGCCCGGAAAGCCGTTCCATTTGGGGACGTACCTGATGATCCACAGCAGTTGGTTCGACTTCGGCGTCCACTGCGCTGCGACCAGTCCCAAGAAGGCGACCAACAGCGCCAGTGCCAGCGTGATCACGATCGGCATGTGCAGGCTGCGATGGCGGCGCGCATATTCGACAAAGCTGAAGACGAGCGCCATGCCGAGGAGCGGACGCCCGAGCGTCGTTCCTGCGCGCGGGAACGGCGCGACGATCAGATTAGCGGCGGCGAGCAGCAGAAATAGGAAGAACAGCCCGTTGAGCGGCGTGCTCGACCACGGGCGTCGGTAGAGAATGAGGCGAGCGGCGACAATCGGCAGCAGCAGCACAAGCGACAGGACGCGCCGTGGATCGGGGAACCAAAAGGCGGCGATGATCACCCCCAACAAAACCGGCTCCACTGTCTGCACCCACGAAGCAACCTTCTGCATATGTTTCTCCTAATTTGTCAAGCGATTTGTCAAGAATTCTCTACTGTTTCTAACGTAATGTTCATTGTCAAACGTTTATGATCGTTAATATAATACTAGCAGTCTTACTCCTTATATTGATTGCATGTGTGCCGGCAGCGGTCGGGATTGCTGAAGAGTGCTATGGGTAATACGCCTGTTATGGAAGGTTGGAGTTTTAGAATGCTCGTTCATCAAATTACGAACGTGTCCGTAGAGTCATTCCGCCAACGTTCGGAAGGCAAGAGAGCCATCCTCTTGTATCCGTGGACGAGCTATCGCAATTTGTTCCTGTCTCACTTTCTATCTAACGCGAAAGACGGACTTTTATACTACCGAATCTCTGAAGAGCAAAAAACGCTCCGCAATTGGTTGACAGGTTTATGTGAGGAGTTTCGCGCCGTTCTGCCGGGTTTTGGCGAACGCCTGACGCAGACGCTGAATGAGAACAGCCCGACGCGCTTGGGGGAATCGCTGGCGGCTGATCTTGGCGCTTACAGCAGCGAACCGCTGACACTCTTTATTGACGAACTCGACCGCGTCAGCATGGACGCCGATTTTAACCAGTGCATCAAAGCGCTGATCGGCGCGCTGCCAGCCAACGTGCAGATCGCGTTCAGCTCCCGACTCCTGATGTATCAGCCGTGGTACGACATGGTGGCGGGCGGCGAGGCTGTCGTCCTCGGCACCGAACAGCGGCGCGACGATCTCATGTTCACCGTCGAAAGTTCGCCCAAACCACAGCTTGAAGTCTATGCTTTTGGGCGCGGTCACGCGCTTGTGAACGGGCAGCCGATCACCAACTGGGACGGGGCGCTGCCGCGCAACCTGTTCTTCTTTTTCATGGATCGCCCCTTAGTCACCCGCGATGAGATTTTCAGCACGTTCTGGCCCGATCTATCGGTCAAGGAAGCGACCAACGTCTTTCATGTGACCAAGCGCAAGATCACCGAACGCATCAGCATGAAAATCCCCGACGGGACGAATTACGAGCTCACCCAGTACAACAGCGGCTTCTATATGCCGAGCGAAAAACTCGTTCGACACTATGATGTTGGCGATTTTCAGGATACAGTAGAAAAGGCGCTGGTTGCCAACAGCGAGCGCGAAGAGATCGCGCTGCTTAACCGCGCGATCGACATTTACCGCGCGCCGTTCCTGCAAACCGTCGACATGCCGTGGGTGCTGGAACGCCGCGACTCGCTGCGTCAGTCCTACGCGCAGGCGCTGATTCAGATGGGGCGCGTCTGGTCGCGGCGCGGCGACGATCACCGCTCGCTCGGTTTTTTCACGCGGGCGCTGAAGGAGACGCCGGAGCGCGAGGATGTCCACCGTCAGGTGATGGCAACCTACCTCAAGCTGGATATGATTGACGACGCCAAGAATCAATACCGGCGCGTGCAGGACGTGCTGAACAGCAAGTTCGGCATCGAGCCATCGCGCGAGACACAGGAGCTTTTCCAGCGCATTGAAACGCGCTGAAGGCTCGCTCTGGAAGTTTGAATGCAGGACGCACGACGACAACCCATTTCGATAAAGCTGCCTGCGGATTACAGCGGCATTTTGCTTGCCGGACTGCTGATGATGCTCATCGGCTGGTACGGTTTGTACGTGCTTGTCACTACGCAGATTCCGCGCGTCGGGCAGCGCTGGCTGTTCTTCGTCCTGCTGCATATCGCCGTCACCGGGACGATGATGCCATTCGTGCGCTACTTGACAATCCGCCTCACGCCGATCACGCGGGCGCTGCCGCCGGGCGGCGTCATCATCCGTCAAAGCGTCTGGTTCGGCATCTTCGCGGTGACGAGCGCTTGGCTGCTCATCCCGCGCGTGCTGACGC
>JAEVZT010000269.1 GCA_023392115.1 Chloroflexota bacterium | reverse complement strand
GTTGGAAGACGTGCCGCCGGACACCCTGCGCGAGATGTCGGACTGGTTCCGTAACGCCGTCACGAGCGGCGTCATGGTGCTCGGCAGCGTGGTCGAAGGCAAGCCGCAGATCGTCGTCGCCGTCACCGATGATCTGACGAAGAAGGGGCTGCACGCCGGCAACCTAATCAAGCAGATCGCGGCGGTCGTCGGCGGTGGCGGCGGCGGGCGTCCGACGATGGCGCAGGCGGGCGGCAAAGACGCCGCGAAACTCGGCGAAGCATTGGATACAGCACGGGAGCTAATCGCTGCGGCGCAAGGATGAAACCTGAATTTTTGCAGCTCGAAGCCGGCGAAGACGTCGCTTCGATCCGTGACCGACTGAACTTCATGCGCGGCAAGCGCGTCCTGATGATCTGGCCCGAAACCGGGACGGCATTGACGCGCAAGCTCGATCTCGTCCTGATCCAGCGCGAGGCGATGCGGTTGGCGATCCGCCTCGCGCTGATCACGCATGACGCCGACGTGATCCGCAATGCAAACGAGTTGAACATCAGCACGTTCGAAACGGTCGGGGAAAGCGAGCGCGCCAAGTGGAAGCGCGGTCGGTCGAAGGTTTTCACCTCGCGCGTCCAGCGCCCGAAAGACGAACCCGAACCCGAAGAACTGCTGCCCTACGCGACGCGCGTGCGCGCCGAGGGTGAGCGCTCTGCGCTAGGGCGCGTCTTCCGCGTTCTGACCCGCGCCGCGATTATCGTCCTTCTGGTCGGCGTGCTGGTTTTCGTCGCCGTGCTGCTGATCCCCAGCGCGACGGTAACGCTCGTCCCGGCACAGGAACGCTTGCAGGTCGAGGCGACGATCAACGCCGACCCCGAACATCAGGGCTTAGTCGACGTCGAGAACGGCGTCATTCCGGCGAATACGCTGGTGGCACAGGTCGAAGAACGGGGAACGATCAACACGACCGGCGTCCAAGACCTCGACGACACACGCGCGCGCGGCACCGTCATCTTCATCAACCGGACGAACGGCACGGTCAACGTTCCCGCGGGACAGCTTGTTGGCACGAGCGCCGGCACGACAATCCTGTTTGAAACGCAGTCCGACATCACCGTGCCCGCCGGTGAGGGAAGCCAGATGGACGTTGCCGTCGAAGCCGCGATCGACTTCGCCGGATCTATCGGCAACGTCGAGAGCGGCATGATTAACCAAATCGTTGGCAATGATGCTCTAGCGGAGCGGATCGAAGTCCGCAACGTCGCGGCGACGGTCGGCGGCGAAGACCGCGCCGTGAATATCGTCAGCGCCGACGACCGCGATCGACTGCTGGCAGTCCTGCGCCAGCAGGTGCAGGATCGCGCCTATTCGGAAATGCTCACGCGGCTCGAAGATACGCAGTTCTTGATTCCTGAAACCGTCCGCATTTCCGAGGAGCGCGGCGACTGGATGACCTTCGATGCCGAAATTGGCGACGTCGCCGATACGCTGACACTTTCCATGCGCGCCGTCGTCACCGCGACGGCAATCGACGAGCAGAGCGCGCAGCAGGTCGCCTTCGCGCGGCTGGCGGGGCAGATTCCCCGCGGGCGCGGCATCCGACCAGAAACGATCCTGTACGAGCGCGGCGAAGTCAGCGAGTTCAACCCCGGCGGGCGCGTGACCTTCACGATGATTTCGAGCAGCCTGATCGCCGAGCAGATCAACGTCGGGCAGCTTCAGCAGAGTCTGGCGGGCAAGACGCCCGACGAGGCAATGCAGTACATCTTGAGCGAAGTGGATCTCGCGGAAGGCAGCGCTCCGCAGATCGCGCTGACGCCCGACTGGATGATGCGCATGCCGCTGCTGCCGCTCCGCATCCAGATTCGGACGCAGGCAGCCGCGCTGTGATCGGCGGAAAGCTGCTCGGCATCGATCACGGTTTGGCGCGCATCGGCATCGCTGTCAGCGACGCCAGCGGGCTTGTCGCGCGCGAGCTGACGGTTATCGTGCGCAAATCCAAGCGCGAGGACTTTGAAAAGATTAACCGCCATGCCGCCGATCAAGGAGTGATCGCCTTCGTCGTCGGCATCCCCGGCGACCTCGACGCACCGGAAGGCGAGTACACGCAGGCGGATAAAGTCCGCAACTGGGTCAGCGCCTTCGCCGAGACAACCACCCTGCCGATCATCCTCTGGGACGAGCACATGACAACCGTCGACGCGAAGGAGATCGCCAAACGCCAGCGGCGCGGCGTGCGCGACCACATCGACGACCTCGCCGCCCGCGTCATGCTGCAAAGCTACCTCGACGCGGTGCGCGACGGGCTGGCTGATCCGCCAAACGTCGGGGGATCGTAGGGATCGAACGCCGGAAAGCGTGTAGAATTCGGGCTGAGTTTTGCCCGCTGACGTTCAGGAGTCCCGTATTTGAATCGTCTTCCCAAGCTTTTGCTGCTGCTGACTGCCGCCGCCGTCCTGCTCGCGCTCTTCTGCGCCGGAACGCTGTACGTTATCTCCGGCGGTCAGCCTGTTGACTATGTCCAGACGAATCTGATCCGGCTGTCGCTGTCAACGCGCGAGGACGATCTCAACCGTGCGGTCAGCAGCGACACGACGCCCGTGCGCTTCACCGTCAACCCCGGCGACAGCCCGCGCGCGATCGCCAGCCGCCTGTTCGAGGCAGGATTGATCCACGACCAGCAGTTGTTCGTCGACTATGTCCGCGCCTACGACATCGACGTTCAGCTTGAAGCGGGGACGTATTTCCTCAACAAGACACAGACGATCCCGGTGATCGCCGAAACGCTGACTGACTCGCGCAACAGCTTCATCCCGTTCCGCATCCTCGAAGGCTGGCGCATGGAAGAGATCGCCGATGTCATCGACCAGAACCCGCTGTTCGGCTTCACCGGCGACGATTTCCTCGCGGTCGTCGGGCGCGGCGCGAATATCGATCCCGACTTCGCCGAGCAGATCGGGCTGCCGCCGGGCGCGTCGCTCGAAGGCTTCCTGTTTCCCAACACTTACCAGCTTCCACCCGACATCACGCCGGCGATGCTGCGCGACACGTTGATCGAGGAATTCTTGAGTCAGGTGGGATCGAGCGCATTCGTCCAAGCGGAACAGGAAGGACTGACCTTTTACGAGCTCGTTACGCTGGCGTCGATCGTCCAGCGCGAAGCCGTCCACCGCGAAGAGGACCCGATGGTCGCCAGCGTCTACCGCAACCGGCTCGACATCAACATGAAGCTTGATGCCGATCCCACTGTGCAGTACGGACTGGGGAGAGAAGGTAACTGGTGGCCGCGCATCACGCAGTCCGACTACACGACGACGATTTCGCCATACAACACCTATCTCAACGAGGGACTGCCGCCGGGACCCATCGCCAACCCGGGTTTATCCGCCATCCGCGCCGCGCTCGACCCGGCTGAGAGTGAGTATTACTACTTTCAGGCGGACTGCGGCGGCAGCGGCTATCACAACTTCACGCAGACGTATGCCGAACATCTGGCGAACAGCTGCTTTTAGGACGCTATGCGATTCTTACCCCTCAACCCCCGACCCCTTCTCCCACGCAATTCAGGGAACTGCAGTTCCGCCGGAGGCTCAAGCCTCCGGCTGCTGGACAAAAAGCCGGCTCAAGCCGGCTGTTCAGCCCCGTTCACGGGGCTTTTTTGTCTAGCCCGACGCTTTGAGCGTCGGGTGATGCCAATCCGTCTTGTGCTCCTGCTCATCCTCGCCCTGCCCGCCTGCGCCGTCGTGCGGACGCCGCCGGTGACGCGGATCGCCCTGCTCGCCCCGTTCGAGGGGCGTTACCGCGAGATCGGCTACAACCCGCTCTACGCGGCGCGGTTGGCATTAAGTGATTCTAGGGATGAGTCGGTCGCGCTGCTGCCGATTGACGATGGTGGAAGCGCCGCCGATCGCGCCCACGCCCTCGCCGCCGATCCGCTGGTGAAGGGCGCGATCGTCATGGGCTATGCCGCTGCCGATTCGGTTGTGCAGGAAGCGTTCGGCGATCTTCCGGCGGTCGTCGTCGGAAATTGGACAGATCGCCGCGCCAGCGACTCCGTCTTCCTGCTCGCGATCTGTTTCCCCGACATCCCGCTGATCAGCGCCGACGCCGCGGCGCGAATGGAAGCGCCGTTCATCGGCGGCGATGTGTTCGCGCTCGAAAGCGTCAAGGAACGCCGCGCCTCGCTCGACAACTTCACGATCCTATCGAGCGGCAGCCTGCCCGACACCGATTTCATCTCGCGCTACGGCGCAAGCGATCCCTTCGCCCCCGATCCAAATCTGTGGGCGACGCTCGTCTATGACGCCGCCGCCATGCTGATCGCCGCGTCAGCAGCAGGCGACCGCGCCGAGGTCGCGCACGAACTCGCCGCTGTCAATCACGCGGGACTCAACGGCGCGATTGTGTTCAACGCCAACGGCTGCTGGAGCGGCGCGCCAAGTCACTATTACCGCTATGAAGGTGAAACCTTAGTTCGAGTCGATGACGCCGTAGAATAGCGGCAGCGGCTCAACAGGCGTCGCGCTGATGGCGAACGCCTTTTCAAGCCACGCGACACACGCCGGAATCTTGCCCGCGTCGTTGGCGTAGATCGTCGCCAGCGGCGCGCCCGCCTCGACCTGATCGCCGACCTTGACGTGAACGCGCAACCCGACCGCCAGATCGATCGGGTCGCCTTTCTTCTCGCGCCCCGCGCCCAGTTCAAACGCCGCCCACGCGATCGAATCGGCGGCGACCTGCGCGACGTACCCTGCTTGCGGCACGTTATATGGCTGGACGATTGACGCCTGCGGCAGCTTCGACGGATCGTCGACCATCGCCACGTCGCCGCCCTGCGCCTCGACCATCCGGCGGAAGGTCGCCAGCGCCGCGCCGCTCGTCAAATGCTCTACGAGCAGCGCCCGCGTTTCGGCTTCGTCCGTCCACTGCTGACCGCGCCCTGCCAGCTTGAGCATGTATCCGGCAATGGCGATGCAGTGCTCGCGCAGATCATCCGCGCCGCCGCCCTTGAGGACTTCGATCGCCTCGCTCACTTCGAGCGCGTTGCCGACCGCCTCGCCGAGCGGCTGGTTCATGTCCGACAGGGCGGCGATCACGTCGCGCCCTGCGTCCTTGCCAATATCGACCATCGTCTGCGCCAGCGCGCGCGCATCCTCAAGCGTCGTCATGAACGCGCCGACGCCCGTTTTCACGTCGAGGACGATCCCGTTCGCCCCGGCGGCGATCTTCTTGCTCATGATGCTGCTGGCGATCAGCGGCAGGCTCGACACCGTCGCCGTCACGTCGCGCAGGGCGTACAGCTTGCCGTCGGCAGGCGCGAGCGCCAGTGACTGCCCCGCCAGCACAATCCCGTTCTCGCGCGCCAGCCGCCGGAATTCGTCGGCGGACAAATTGACCTGATAGCCAGCAATCGACTCCAGCTTGTCGAGCGTGCCGCCGGAAAACCCCAACCCTCGCCCGCTCATCTTGGCGACCGGCACGCCGCACGACGCCACCAGCGGCAGGACGATCAGCGAGGTTTTGTCGCCGACGCCGCCGGACGAGTGCTTGTCGACCCAGTAATCGCTGATGTCGGACAGGTCGAGCGTTTCACCTGACTCCGCCATCGCCAGCGTCAAGTCAACCGTTTCCTGACGATTCATCCCCTTCAGGTAGACCGCCATCAGGAGCGCGGCGACCTGATAATCGGGGATTTCCTCGCGCGTGTAAGCGTCGATGAACCAGCGGATTTCGTCACCCGTCAGCGCCTGTCCGTCCCGTTTCTTGGCGATCAAATCTACAGCACGCACGTTTACCGACCTTTCCAGCCTGTAAGGTTTGCGCTATTTTAACAAACAAACGGGCTTGAGGACGCGACAAGATGCGCTACAATGGCTGAAACACCGCGTAGAGCAACTGGAGAACGGTTATCAATGGCTAATCAGAGAGCGTTGCCCAATAACGCACCTAAACAGTCGCAGCGACAGAAGCAGGGCTTGATCGTCCTAGGGATCGTCGTCGCCGCTGTCGTGATTGGCATCATCGCCATCGCCCTGTCGTCAAATTCAGCTTCGACGGCGATTGATTATGCCAACATGATGAATTCGCGTACCGAAGATGGCGCGTTCGTCCTCGGTGATCCCAGTGCGCCGGTGACGATCGTCGAGTTTGCCGACTTCGGCTGCCCGCACTGCCAGACGTATCACGAAACCGACATGGCGCGTTTCGTCAGCGAATACGTGGCGACCGGCAAGGCGAAGCTTGAATATCGCATGTTCCCGACTGCCGGCGGTCAGCTTTCGGTCTTCACCGGGCAGCTTGCCGAGTGCGCCGACGAACAGCAGCCGGGCGCGTTCTGGCAAGCCTATGACCTGCTCTACAAGTACGCGGCGAGCGGACGCTATACCGACGAAGTCGGTCGCCTGCTGGCGCAAGACCTCGGCTTGAACTACAGCACGATGCTGGCATGCAGCAGCAGCGCCGATCAGGTTCGCACGGACGTGAATTTCGGGCGCACGAACGGCGTGCAGGGGACACCTGCCGTCATGGTGCGCTATGGCAGCGGCGCGGCGCAGTGGATTAGCCTCAACGGCGTGACCTACAATCGCAGCGGCGTGCCGTTCGACGTGCTGTCGACAGTGGTCGAGAGCGCGCAGTAAATAGAAATCCACAGGTTGTCACATGGTGGTAATCACTCCACCTCTGCTCACTCCGTTCGCTTCCCCTCCCCGAATTCGGGGAGGGGCTGGGGGTGGGGTCATCTTCCGCGTGACATCAAATCTCACTGTCCTTCTAACCCTCTCCCCTCTATAGAATGACTGCTCGAATCGATCCCGACATCCACGCGCTGATTGACGAGTTGGTCGGCGACATGCGGCGCGTGTTGGGCGAAAAGCTCGTCGGCGTCTACGTCTACGGCT
>JAEVZT010000265.1 GCA_023392115.1 Chloroflexota bacterium | reverse complement strand
CTGATCGTCATGACGCTGCGGGGGCAGGGCGCGTCCGCGCTTGCCGTCGCCACAGGGATCGCGCAGATGGCGTCGGTCGCGCGCGTGGTGCGCGGCGCGGGACTTGAAGCGCGCGCGTCGGGCTACGTCGAAGCGGCGCGGTCGCTTGGAGCGCCCGCCGGTCAGGTCGTGATCCGTCACATCTTGCCGAACAGCGTGCCGGTCGTGCTGGCGTACAGCGGCGTGACGTTTAGTTACAGCTTGCTCAACAGCGCCGCGCTCAGTTTTCTCGGACTCGGTGGTGAACCGGGCATCCCCGACTGGGGCGTGATGCTGGCGGAGGGGCGCGAAGCCTTCCGCGCCGCGCCGTGGATCGCCTTTGCGCCCGGACTGGCGATCACGCTGACGGTCATAATCGTCAGCCGGACGGCGGAACGTCTGGCGCGGCGTCCGCGTAGATGAGCGTGCCGGGCTGCGCGCGGTCGAGCAGCGCCGCCTCCAAAAGCGATGGGTCGCGCCCGTCGAAGATACGGATTGACAGGCGCGGATTGGCTGCCGCCAGCGCGACCATGTCGCGGACTTTGGTTTCCATGCCGCCGGTCACGTCGGTTCCCGCCGATCCGCCGAGCGCGCGTTCGACTTCGGGCAGCGTTTCGGGCGTGATAATTGGAATCACGTTTCCGCGCTCGTCATAGACGCCCTCGACCTCGCCGAGCAGGAAGATTCTATCGACGGGCAGATGACGGGCGAGGTAGAAGAAGATCGTTTCGGTCGAAATGATCGTCCCGCCGCGCATTTCGTCGAGCGACACGTCGCCGTAGACCAGCGGCACGAGTCCGTGATCGAGCGCGGCGCGGATTGGCTCCAACGCCATGCTGATGATGTCACCGTCGCGGCTGACCGCCGAAGCGGACGGTTGCAGCTTCCACGCCGGAACGCCCGCCTCGCGCAGCACGTTTGACATTAGGTGGTTCAATGCCGACGCTGCATCGGCGACGGCGGCGAATCCGCGCCAGTCGTCGGGTGTATGTACGCCTGCGATCGTCTTGTAGCGTTTGGCGGCGACGTGACCGAACGATCCGCTGCCATGACCGATCAGCAGTTGAAGCGACGAGTCATGCGCCTGCGCTGAAGCGATTGCCCCTGCCAGTCCACGCGCGACACGCTCACGAAAGCTGTTCTCGACGCGCTTGTCGGTGATGAGCGATCCGCCGAGTTTGACGAAGACGAGCATGTCGTTACCTCTCCTGTGCCAGAGTCGTTTTGAAAACGCGTGCCGCGCCGGCTCTGAGCAGCGCCCGTTCGACCCGTTCGGCAGTTTCCGGTGTGACAAGGGCGATCATGTTGCCGCCGCGCCCGCCGCCGGACAGCTTCGCGCCGAGCGCGCCCGCTGCCAACGCCGCCGCCACCAGTCCGTCGAGTTCGGGCGACGAAACGGTCAGTTGGCGCAGCAGGTCGTGATTGTCGTTCATCAACGTGCCGAGCCGAACCGCGTTACCGGCAGCGAGGGCGTCACGTGCCGCGCTGGCGAGATCGCCAATCGTCTCGATCGCCCGTCCCGTATTAGCGCGGTCGGCGTCGTAGAGCTTGCGTACATCACCGACGGCGATCCGTGTCGACGCGGCGACGCCTGTATCGCCGACGAGCAGCGTCAGCGGCGCGCCGACGGCGATCGTTTCCGGCACTTCACCGCGAATGAAGAATACCGGTCGCTCGTAGACGATGACGGTGTTGTCTATGCCGCTCGGCGTCCCGTGATGGATCTTTTCAACTTCGTAGATCAGCGCGTTGAGCGCGGGAGGCTCAAGTTCGCGATCGAGCGCGGCGCACAGGGCGCGGGCGAGCGCCGTCGACACTGCCGATCCGCTGCCAAGCCCGCCGGCGATCGGAATTTGTGACCGGATGCGGATCGTCGCGTTCGGTGGGGCGGCATTGAGCGTTTGCAAGACGAGGGTCGCGGTCAGTGCCAGCGCGTTATCAACCGCTTCGGCGCGAATGTCGACGGGCAGCGTTTGGTTGACGTCCGGCATGTCGATGTGAAGCCCGACCGCGCCGGGCGGGTTTGGTTCGACGGTCGCATAGGCGCGCAAGTCCGACAGCGGGACGGCAATCGCGGGCTGCCCGTAGACAACAGCGTGCTCGCCGAACAGGATGATCTTTGCCGAGGCGCTCGCCTGACTCATCGCTGCGCCGGCAGGTAGAGGATGGCGATAAAGGTCAAGCCCCAGAGCGCGATCGCAACCTGAAGCGGGCGGTCGCGGAGCAGCACTTCGTCGGGGGCGCTGCCTTCACCTTTGACGTGAATCAGGTACATATAGCGGAACAAGCCGTAGAGCACAAACGGCACCGTCAGAAGCGCGAGGCTGCTGCCCGCCAGCAGGATTGACGGCGCTTCTATCGTGTAGAGCAGGTAGGCGATCAGCGTCCCGGTCATGACCATGCGCAGCATGTCGTCGAGCAGCGGCAGATTGTAGCTGTCGAGCGTCACGCGGATCGTTCCCGCTTTTTCGGCAAGCTGAAGCAGTTCCTGACGCCGCTTGCCAATGACGAGGAACAGCGCCAGCAGGGCAGTACAGGCG
>JAEVZT010000182.1 GCA_023392115.1 Chloroflexota bacterium | reverse complement strand
AACCTGACCGGCGCGTTCCTGTGCGCCAAGCACAGCGCCCGCGCGATGATCACGGCGGGTAACGGCGGCAAGATCATCAACATCGGCTCGGTGCACGCGGTCTTCGGTCCGCCCGACTTCGCCAGCTACGCGGCGTCAAAGGCAGGGCTGCGCGGCTTGACCCACGCGCTCGCCGTCGAACTCGCTCCGCACAATATTCAGGTGAACAATTTAGAGTCGGGATACTTCATGACCGACATGAGCAGCGGGCTTCCGGATTGGCTGTACGAGATGATCGTCCGCAAGACGCCTGCCGGTCGCTTCGGGCAGCCCGACGAGCTTGTCGGCGCGGCGATCTTCCTCGCGTCGAGCGCGTCGAACTACGTTACCGGCACGGAACTTCGCGTCGACGGCGGCTACACCATCGCCGACCGCCAGACGTACCCGGTCGGCGGGGTCAGCTAGCGGTGCTCGACGTGCAGCAGCCCCTGTGTGAACAGGTCGCGGACGTGCGTATCGTCGAGCGCATAGTAGACGTGCCGCCCTTCTTTGCGGAAGCGGACGAGGTTCAACTGGCGTAGATGGCGTAACTGGTGCGAAATGGCGGACTGTGTCATGCCGGTTGCCAGTTCGATGCTGTGAACGCAGACCTCATTGTCGAGCAGCAGCGAAATGATCCTGAGGCGCGTCGGATCGCTCAGGGCTTTGAATACTTCCGCCAGCCGATTGGCGGTCTGGTTGTCGATCAGGTGATCTGCCAGCGTTTCGGCATTTGCTAGATCGGGGTCAGGGCAGACGGACTGCGCCGGTGCGAGACTCATGGCTTCCCTGTAAATACATGAACACTTATTCATCTATTTTAGCCGATTGGGCACGTTTCGTCAAACGACTGTAAGGTCTGTCATACGCTTTGCGAACCTTGATCCCTCTCCCCATACCCCTGTGCAACCTTCGGTTGCCGCCCCGAATTCAGGGGCGAGGGGCTAAAGAAGCTGGTTGGGTTTTCGCCCCTCCCCGCATTGGGGGGGGGGGCGGGGGTGGGGTCGGAAAAGCGAAACGCGCAGAACGTGGATAATACGCGCTACACCGGCTCGACCGGTAGGTACGTCGTCGGGCTGCGCCTGAACGCCCCCTGACATACTGGACAGCAGAAGAAGTACTCGCGCCCCTCGTAGACGAGGCTGCCATACGCCTGCTGCGGGTGAATCAACGCGCCGCAAACCGGATCGCGCACGAGTTCCGACGGCTGGCTGGCGGCGGCGACCGGCAGCAGCACGTCGAGCCGCGCGCCCTCTCCCGGCGCGCTTGAGACGCGCACGCTTCCGTTCAGGCTGTGAACCCGTTCGTGCAGCCCGACCAGCCCGAAATGCCCTTCGTCTGCCAGTTGATCGAGGTTCGGCATGGTAAACCCCGCGCCGTCGTCGATCACCGACAGGCTGACCTGCTCCGGCTCATAGGCGACCTCGACGCGCACATGTCCGGCTTTGCCATGCTTATGCGCATTGTGGATCGCTTCCTGCGCGCTGCGAAACAGGGCGAGTTCCTGCACTTCATTCAGACGGCGCTCGACGCCGCGCGTCGCCACCTCGACCGACACGCCGCGCGTGTCTTTCGCCAGCATGGAGAGCGCGGGGATCAGTCCGAGTTCCTCAAGCGCGGGCGGGCGCAGGTTGCCGATGATCTGGCGCAGGTTGTCGACGGCTTCGACCGCTTGCGAGCGCGCCAGTTTGAGCGTCGCCGCCGCCCGCGCCTCATCCTTGTCCATCCAGTTCGTCGCCAAATCGATGCTCTGCGCGATGGCGATCAGCGACTGGACGGTATCGTCGTGCAGTTCGCGGGCGATGCGCGCGCGTTCGGCTTCCTGACCGTTGGTCAGGGCGTTGCGGTACGTCATGCCTTCTTCCTGCGCCCGCCGGACGTGCTCCGCCATGTGCGCCATCGACCGTCGCAGCACGCCAATCTCCTCGATGCCGCCGCACGGCTGCTGGAACGCCGCGAAGTCGCCGCGCGCCAGATGCTCGGTCTGCTCAGCCAGCCGCCGCAGCGGGCGCAGCACGCGGTCGAGCCACCAGCCGTTGCTAAGAATGAGCAGCAGGATCGCCCGCTTGGCGAGAAATGCCCAGACGTTCATCGATCCTCTCCTTCGCTCAACTGGATCAACCCGTGTGCCAGCGCCGACGTGACGGCTTCCGTCCGAGAGGCGACGCCGAGTTTCTGGTAGATGTTTTGCAGATGCCCCTGCACCGTGCGATCCGAAATGAAGAGCGCCTTGCCGATCTGCTTGTTGGTCAGCCCGCGCGCGGCATACGTCAGCACGTCGATCTCGCGGCTCGTCAGCCCTTCGACCAGCGCCGCGCCACTGTCGCGGAAGTGGGCGGCTTTCTCCAGCGCCCCGCTGTCAAACGCCGTCCGACCGAGCGCGACTTCCTGAAGCGCCGCGTAGAGCGCCGACAGTTCGGCGGTCTTGAGGACGAAACCGTCAGCCCCCGCTTCGAGCAGCGCGTGAACGTATGCCGGTTCGTCGTAGGCGGTCAGGACGAGGACGTGAATGGCGTCGTTTTCCTGACGTATGCGCCGCGTCGCCTCGATTCCTGTCAGTTCGGGCAGGTGAATGTCCATCAGAATCACGTCGGGCTGAAGCTCGCGCGCCATCGTCACCGCTTCAACGCCGGTCGTCGCCTCGCCGATCACCTCGACGCCCATGCTTTCAAGGTACATCCGCGTCGCCTGACGCACCATCTTGTGATCTTCAGCCAGCAGCACGCGCACCATAGCTTTGTTCTCTGTTGGTTAGATAGGATTGTGCGCCCTGATCATACCGGTATTTCCGCGCGCGTCCAGCTAGCCCATTCTCTAGATATAACAAAATTAATTTCTCGCTCATGCGAATCAGCCGGTTTCGTGGTAGCCTAATGTGGAACATAACGAAAGTAATAACAGGAGATAGGCTGTGCATCTCTCAGAGCGATATAACCCACCGCAGCACAACGCGAGCGGGATTAACGTCAGTCAGGATGAGCGCGTCCTGTCCCTCGCTGGCGGCGCAACGCTGGCACTGTTCGCCGCGTGGCGGCGCGATGTCACCAGCATCCCGGCGCTGATTGCGAGCATTGGGCTGCTGTATAAGGGCTTCACCGGCAGCAGCCCGCTCTACCGGCTGCTCGGGAGGAACAGCGCCGTTAAGACCAATCCCGCCCGCGTCAGCGTCCCGCACGAACAGGGCTTCCACATCACGCGCGCCGTGACGATCAACCGTCCGGCGGCAGACCTGTACGCCTTCTGGCACAACCCGACCAACCTGCCGCAGGTGATTAACTACATCGAGTCGGTGCAGATGACCGGCATCAATCAGGCGCACTGGACGATCAAGCTGCCGGGCGGTATGAAAGCCGAATTCGACGTCGAGGTCTACACCGACACGCCGAACGAGGTGATCTCGTGGCGCTCGCTGCCCGACTCGTCGATCAAGAACGCCGGATCGATCCGCTTCCGTCCCGCGCCCGCCGGACGAGGTACTGAAGTTCAATTGACGCTCGAATTCGTCCCGCCCGCAGGTCCGCTCGGCAAAGCGGTGCTCAACCTGTTCGGCGACGCTCCGCAGCAGTACATCAACCAGTACCTGCGCGAGTTCAAACAGGTGATGGAAACCGGCGAGAAGGCGACGACCGAAGGGCAGACTTCGGGACGCATCGGCGAGGTGCGCCAATGAAGGCGGTCACATGGCAGGGCGCGGGCAAGATGCAGGTCGACAACGTCCCCGACCCGAAGCTCATTAACCCGCGCGACTCGATTATCCAGATCACGACGACGTGCATCTGCGGCTCTGACCTGCACATGTACGATGGCTACATCCCGACCGTGCGCCGCGGCGACATCATGGGGCACGAGTTCATGGGGATCGTCGTCGAAACCGGCGCGGATGTATCCAACCTACAGGTCGGCGACCGCGTCGTCGTGCCGTTCACGATTTCGTGCGGCGAATGCTACTTCTGCAAGCACGAGTTGTGGTCACTGTGCGACAATTCCAACCCGAACGCCGCCGCTGCTGAAGAAATGTACGGCTATTCGCCATCCGGGCTGTTCGGCTACTCTCATTTATTCGGCGGCTACGCGGGCGGACAGGCGGAATACGTCCGCGTGCCGTTTTCGGACGTCGGCTGCTTTAAACTTCCGCAGTCGATCACCGACGACCAAGCCGTGATGCTGGCGGACATCTTCCCGACCGGCTACATGGCGGCAGAGAACTGCAACATCCAGCGCGGCGACACGGTCGCCGTCTGGGGCTGTGGACCGGTGGCGCAGTTCGCTATCCGCAGCGCCTACCTGCTCGGCGCGGAGCGCGTCGTCGCCATCGACCGCTTCGAGGATCGCCTGCAAATGGCGCGCGACGGCGGCGCGGAGACGCTCAATTATGAGGAAGTCGACGTCGTCGACGCGCTCAAGGAGATGACCGGCGGGCGCGGACCGGATTCGGTGATCGACGCCGTCGGCATGGAAGCGCACGGCACCGATCTCGACTACTGGTATGACCGCGTCGCCCAGCAAACGCGAATGGTAACCGGTCGTCCGGTCGCCCTGCGTCAGGCGATTCAGGCGTGCCGTAAAGGCGGCACCGTGTCGATTCCCGGCGTCTACGGCGG
>JAEVZT010000138.1 GCA_023392115.1 Chloroflexota bacterium | reverse complement strand
CGTCCTCAACGACCGCAACCTTGACGGCTCGCGGCTCGAAGTGATCGACGAGTTCCCGCAGTTCAGCTTCCTGCTGGCTGACAATCACCCGCATGTGCTGGCGCTGCCGTTCGCGGTGCTGGCGCTCGGCGCGGCGCTCAACCTGCTGCTAACACAGTCGGTGAGGCGCCCACCGGTCGGAGAAACGATCTTCTACGGCTTGATCATCGGTGGGCTGATCTTCCTCAATACGTGGGATGGTCCGATTTATGGAGCCGCGCTGCTCGGCGCGGACGCGCTGCGGCGGTTGATGCAGCGCGGGCGGCTGCTGGCATCCGACTGGATCGACCTGTTCGTCTTCGCCGTCATGCTGGTTGCCGTCGCCGTCGTCGCCTACCTGCCGTTCTTGGTCGCCTTCCGCTCACAGGCGGGCGGGATCGTGCCGAATTTGCAGTACCCGACGCTGTTTTCGCAGTTCTTCGTCATGTTCGCGCCGCTGCTGCTGATCCTCGCGCCGTTCCTGATCGTCGAGGTCTGGCGGGCGGGCGACCGTGCCAACTGGCGATTCGGCATACAGACCGGGCTGCTGATCGTGCTGGCGCTGATCGGCGTCATGCTGCTGCTCGGTTTGCTCGCGTGGTTGATCCCCGACCTTCAGGCGACGGTGCTCGGCTTTGTCGAGGCAAACGGCGGCTGGGAAAACGTCATCCCGGCACTGCTGGCGAAGCGCGCTACGCACGGAATCACGGCGCTCGTCCTGACCATCGGGCTGATCCTTGTGCTGGCGCGGTTATTCGGGCGGGCGCGCAAGCCCAAGTTCGAAGAAGCGGCGGCGCTTGAAGAACCGGCATATCCGGCGGCGACAGGCTTCGCGCTGCTGCTGGTCGGCATCGGGATCCTGCTGACGCTCGCGCCGGAATTCGTCTATCTGCGCGACAATTTCGGCACGCGCATGAATACGGTCTTCAAGTTCTACTATCAGGCGTGGCTCGTGTGGAGCATCGCCGCCGCTTATGCTGCCTACACGATGCTTGCCGATGCCCGCCTGCCGCTGCCGAGCAGAACTGTCCGCGCGACGTTGGGCAGCGTGGTCGCGCTGGTGCTGGCTCTCGGGCTGCTGTTCCCGGCGATGGGTATCCATCACCGCGCGGTCGTCGAAACGGGCAGGCTGTTCGCCGATCCGCCGGTCACGCTCGACGGCGGGCAGTCATTTACATCGCCGGCGAACTACGAGACGATCATGTGCCTCGACAGGCTTGTCGATGGCAATGATGTCGTGGTCGCGCAGGCGGTCGGCAATTCGTACAACGGCGAATACGGCATGGTCGGCACGCTGACCGGCATTCCGGTGCTGCTCAACTGGCCCGGGCATCAGGGACAGTGGCGCGGCGCGACTTACGGCGAGATCGCCGGGTCGCGCTATGCCGACATCGAGCGGCTGTACACCAGCCCGACGTGGCGCGATGTCGAGCAGGTTGTCGCCCGGTACGGCATCGACTATATCGTGTTTGGCTCGACGGAGCGCTCGGTCTTCGGGGCAGAGAGCGAAATTAAGTTCCTCGACAATCTTGTCGTGGTGTGCGAGTCGGGGAACAGTCGCATTTTTCGCGCGCCCGTGCCCACCGGGACAGAGATTGGGTTCAATAGATAGAGTGCATGCATATGGAGAACGTGTTACCCGTTGAGAATCAGGTGATCGCCCGCCAGCCCACGCGCTCCGTTCTCGCCGTCCGGTTGGAAGTGATCGCATATCTGGTGCTGTTCGCGCTGGCGCTCGCGTTCCGGCTGGTCGAGCTTGACGTCGTGCCGATGCAGGCGGACGAGGCGCGGCAGGCGCTGGCGGCGTGGCGCGTTGTCTTCCCCGACGCGGTCGGCGAAGCGATCGTGCCGTCAAGCCCGATCCTATTCGCGCTGCAAAGCCTGTCGTTCAGCCTGATCGGCGGGAACGAACTGGCGGCGCGTCTGTTAACGGCGCTCGCGGGGGCGGCGCTGGTGCTGATGCCCATCCTGTTTCGTCCGGCGCTCGGCGCGACGCGCGCCCTGATCATCAGCCTGATGCTGGCGTTCTCGCCCGTCGTGCTGATCGCCTCGCGCTTCAGCAGCCCGACCATCTGGTCGATGGTCTTTGCCGCTCTGGCGCTGTGGGGGCTGTGGCATGACCGTCAAGCGCGTTCGGTGGGAGCGGACTCCGGATGGAGCAGAATCGCTGCCGCGTGTGCCGCCGGCGCGTTGATCTTCCTGAGCGAACCGGGCGGCACTATCCTCGCGCTGATCCTGACCGGCGCGCTCGCCGCTGCGCGGTTCCTGACACGCCGGGCGGAATTGTTCGCCTTTGAATCGGATGAGTCGGCGCAAGCTCAAACGCCGGAACGGACATTCGCTCAGGCATGGGGGATGCCGCTGTTTGTGGCGGCACTGATCGTCGGCATCACCGCCACGGGCATGCTGCTCTATCCGGCAGGCTTGAGCGTGGTCGGCGAAGTGATCGCCGGGGCGGTGCGCGGTTTCGTCCAACCAACGCCGAACAGCGTTTATCCCTATCCGCTGGTGGTGTCGCTGTTCTATGAGCCGGTCACATGGCTGCTGGCGATCACCGGTTTCGTCGTACTGTATCGGCGCGATGGATTCACGTTCGTCGACCGCTTCTTCGCCGCGTGGCTGCTGCTCGCTGCGTTAGCATCGCTGCTGTTCGTCGGGGCGCGCGCCGATCACGCGTTGTGGCTGATCGTCCCGCTGATTGGACTTGCTTCGGCGTCAGTCGTTCACATGATCGCTCCAGAAGGGCGGCAAAAGCTATTCGCCGCGCCGTACTCGGCGCGCTGGGTGGCAGCGCTGGCGACGCTCGCCGTGATCGCGGTGTTTACGCTCTCCTTCCAGTCGTTCGCGCGCTCGCTTCAACTCACCGCCGACGGCGCGCTGGCGACGTTCACGCCCCAACCGAACAGCGTTGTGCTGGTGATCGTGTCGCTATTGTTCGCCGTAATCGGCTTCTTCCTGTTCGCCAGCCTGTGGGATAACCGGACGGCGCTGCGCGGAGCGGGCTTAGGATTGCTGATCTTCGGCTTGATCACGTCGCTCGGTAGGGGGTGGACGGCGTCGGTCTTTGGCGCGGCGAATCCTGTTGAACTCTGGCACTTGAACACTACACATGCCGATACGGCGCTGCTGAGGAAGACTCTGTTGACTGTTGCCGAGCGCGAAAGCGGCGGTTTTCCCGTACTGCCGGTGACGGTGGTCGCCGAGCAGGACGGCGTGATCGCGTGGCTGCTGCGCGACTTCACGGCTGTTGAGTACGTCAGCGATGCTGGACAGGCGGCGACCGACAGCGTCGTGCTGCTTCCGTTCTCGGACGAACTGCCGCCGCTGCAAATGAGCTACGTTGGGCAGGACTTCACCGTCGAGCGCGCGTGGACACCGGCGTCGATGTACGCGACCGACATTCCCGGTTGGTGGACGCAGCTTCAAACGCGCTCGCCGTGGACATCTGCGGTCGCTTATGTGCTGTGGCTGCGTCAGGATATTTATCAGGGTGTGCCGCTGGAAACGCCCGGCGTTGGGTGAGGATTTGATGTTCCCGATGTGTACAATGGGTGCTCCGGACGGGCAGGTGACCAAGCGATGACGACACAAACCGCGGAAATAGAGGCGCTCATCAAACGCTGTCTGCAAGGCGAACAGGCGGGCTTTGCCGCGCTCTACGAGTGTTATGCTGCCGGCATTTATCGCCTGTGCTACAGCCTGCTCTTCAACCGCGAAGACGCCGAAGATGTGACGCAGGAAGCGTTCGTCTACGCGTTTCGAAATCTGCACCGGTACGATTCGAGTCTGTCGTCGTTCAAGACGTGGCTGTACACGATCGCCATTTCCCGCTGCCGCAATATGTACCGCCGCAGCCGCCCGCCGTTAATCGACGTGTCGGCGCTGCTCCAGACCGGACTGCCCGCGCCGAAGTCGGAAACGCCGGAAGCCGAACTCGCAAGGCAGACGGCGCGCGAAACGCTCGAAAAGGCGCTGCTGTCACTATCGCCGCGCCTGCGCGAAGCGATCGTCCTGCGCTACGGACACGGGCTGACATACCGCGAGATCGCCGAGGTGATGGACTGCCCGCCGAAGACGGCGGAGAGCCGCGTCCGGCTGGCACACGACGCGCTGCGGACGATGCTTCAGCCTGTTGGACATGGATTGTTGGAAGAGCTGTTGAGTTTTAGCGTATGATCACCTGCCGAACCTGCCGCCAATATATACCCGGCTACCTTCAGCGCGACCTGCCGCCGAGCCTGCGTGCCGAAGTCGCCGAGCATCTTCAAGACTGTGACGCCTGTTATGCGCTCAGCGTTCAGCAGCGCGATTTCTCGCGCGAGCTGACGCACAGCCTACCTTCCGTCGGCAGCTCTGTTTCAGGGCTTGACCGAATCTGGTCGGCGGTGCAAGCGGATATGGCGCACCCCCGGCGCGAGCCTGCCGCGCTTGATAGGGCGCGTTATGGCATTGTCGCGCTGATTTTTGTCATCGCGCTGCTGCTGCCGTGGACGGTACGGGGTCAGCGATTGGCGCTGCCGACACCACCGACCCCGGCTGTCTCGACGCCAAGGGGCACGCCGGTTGGCGTTGCCTTCGCGCCGTATACGATCACGTTTAGCAGCCTGACGCCGCAGCTTCAGTCGAATAACGCCCCGGAACTGGGCGCAACCGATACGCCGTAGAGGTTTTTCATGGCAACGACTCAAAAGCAATGGGAACAGACCGCGCCGCGCGGAGACGTGCTCAACCGCGTGCTGGCGCGCACGTATACGTTGAACTGGGAAGTAATCGCCTATGTGGCGATTCTACTGATCGCGCTCGTCACGCGCTTCGCCGGGTTGGGCGACCGGGTGATGAGTCACGACGAAAGCCTGCACACGTATTACTCGTGGCGGCTGTACACCGAAGGTGACTTCCAGCACACGCCGTTGATGCACGGTCCCGTGCTGTTCCACGTAACGGCATTCTTCTACTTCCTGTTCGGCGACAACGACTACGTCGCCCGTCTGTACCCGGCGATCCTCGGCGTACTGACCGTCTTATTCCCGATCCTGTTCCGGCGCTGGCTCGGCAGGTGGGGATCGCTGCTGGCATCGATCATGATCTTGGTCTCGCCGATGCTGCTCTTCCATCACCGCTACATCCGCGAAGACACGCCGTCGATCTTTTTCACGTTGATCATGGTCTGGTGTACGTTCATGTACATCGACGGCTCACTGCGCGTGCGGCGGAAAGCCCGCTGGCTGTACCTGTTCGCGGGCGCGATGCTGCTCAGTCTCGGCTCAAAAGAGTCGGGGTTCATCTACATCGCCATTTTCGGCAGCTTCATGACGCTCTACTGGGGCGTGCGCTTGATCCAGCAGGTGTTCAAAACGCCGGGGCGCAGCCTGTTCTATTTCCTGTCGCTCAGCACGCTGCTCGGCGGGGTGCTCGCGCTGATCATGATCGCCGTGCTGAATATTTCGCTTTACGAGTTCTCCAGCCTGAACGCGCGTCTCGGTCATGTTGGCGAGCAGTTCCGGTTGCTGTTCAGCGGCGGGCAGCTCAGCGTTCAGTTCACGACCTTCTTCTCGTGGACGCTGCTGGTGATCGCCTTCGGGCTCGGCGTCGCGCTGCTGACGGCGCTGTGGGCGTCGCGGCGGACGCGGCGCTTCCGTCCGGCGGACGTCCTGATCCTCGTGCTGCTGACGACTGCCGCCTGTCTGGGTGTGCTGGTCGCGGAGGAAATTACGCAGGAGCCGACGCGCGCGGAAGCGACAGCAGCCGAAACCGAGGAAGCTGAGGCGGTCACCGTTGGCGCGTACTCGAACGCGCCGGCGATCGCGATGTGGGCGCTGGCGGTCGTCGTGCTGGCGGTGCTGGTTTATGCGCGGCGCGCCAACTGGTGGCGCACGCTGCACCGTTTCCGCGAATTGGACATCTTGATCCTGATGGGGTCGCTGATCCTGCCGTGGCTGACCGCCGGTATTCTCAAGATCGGCGGGGCGAACCCGACCGACTACTCGCCGGTGGGAATCCAGCGCGCCGTCGTCGCCCTGCTGCCGTTCATGATCATCTCAGTAGCAGTCGGCTTGGCGTGGAACTGGAAACGCTGGGTAATCAGCGCTGCGGTCTTTTACGCGCTGTACGTCTTCTTCTTCACGACAATGTTCACCAATCCACAGGGATTGGCGACAGGCATGATCGGCAGCCTAGGCTACTGGCTTGAGCAGCAGGGGGTGAAGCGCGGCAACCAGCCGCAGTATTACTACCAGCTGATCATCATGCCGATCTACGAATACCTGCCGATGATCGGCAGTTTCCTCGCCATGCTGGCAGGCTTGACCGGCTTCTGGGGATTCCGCCAGCGGCTGCGTCGCCGTGATGAAGCGGCAGTTGTTGAAGCTGAAGCACTAAAGAATGGCGCGGCTGCACCCATCGGCGCGTCGACCGACGGCACGGGACGGCGTCAGTTGAGCCTGCGCCATCCCGATCGCCTGAACCGAATGCCGTTCACGCTGTTTGTGGCGTGGTGGGCAGTGTTCAACTTCCTCGCCTACACGATGGCGGCGGAGAAGATGCCGTGGCTGGCGACGCACATCACCATGCCGATGATATTCCTATCGGCGTGGTACTTCGGGCGCGTATTTGAGCGCGTGTCGTGGGCGAGATTCCGCGAGCGCGGCTGGCTGTATCTGCTGCTGCTGCCGCTGCTGGGCGTTGCCGTGTTCCAAGCGGCGGTGCCGTTCCTGACCGGGCAGTCGCCGTTCACGGGCTTGCAGCAGAACCAGCTTGCAGAATTCAACTGGTGGCTGGCGATGGTCTTCATCGCCCTCGTCGTTGGCTTCCTGATCGTACAGGTGGTGCGCTCGACCGGTTGGCTGCACTTGCGCCGCATGATCGGCGTCGCTGTCTTCGCGGGCTTGGCGCTGCTGACGTTCCGCACGGGTTGGATGGCGTCGTTCATCAACTATGATTACGCTAATGAATACATCGTGTACGCTCATGCTGCGCCCGGCATCAAGCTGATGATGGAGC
>JAEVZT010000111.1 GCA_023392115.1 Chloroflexota bacterium | reverse complement strand
GGCTCAACCAGCGGCGGATCGTGTCGTCAGCATAGACGATTTCGCCGTGCTCGCGCGCGACGAGCACCGCGTCGCCCGCCACCGTCGGCACATTGGCGAGCAGCTCCGCAACCTCTGGAACGCGCGCCGATTTTTCCCTTTGCAGCGACCACAGGTAGAGCCAGACGAATAGAATTGCTGCCCCCGCAAAGAGGATGATCGCCAGCTCCATAAAGATGTACCTTAGAGAATTGAACGAACGATTACCAAGACGTCAGGATGTTGGAGATGCTGTCCTGTCCATTGACGCCACGACGTCGATTTTCAGCTGCCAGTTCGGTGATTTCGCGGATGTCCGAAAACTGGTGCGTGCGCGTCGACACATCTCCGGCGGCGAGCGTCATCAGCGCCACCTGACGTTCGCCATAGATGCTGTCCGGCACGAGGATGTAACCGCGCTCGCGGTCGATGAACGAGTAATGCTGCTTGACCTTGTCGTCAAACTGGGCGACGAGCGCGTCCTTCAGCCGGTCGCCGTCGCCGGCGTGGGTGATGACGATGAAGTTGTCGCGCCCGGGATGCCCGGCGTAGTCGTCAGCCGTGCCGTACTCGTCGATCACCTCGCCGATCAGCACCGCCATGAAGCGGATCACCTCGTCGCCGGCGACGAAGCCGTACACGTCGGTGAAGGCGTCAAAGTTGTTGATCTTGCAGTCGATGTACGTCCACAGGCGGTCGCTGCGCATCAGCGAGCGCAGGTAATCCTCGATCAAGCGCCCGGTCGGCAGGTTGGACTTTGAGTCAATCTGCGTCTGGCGGTTGGCAGCGGCGATCGCGTTCTGCACGCGCAGTTTGAGTTCTTCGATGTCGAACGGCTTGGTGATGTAGTCGTCAGCGCCGAGTTCCAGCCCCTGAATCTTGTCGCTGCGCTCGTCTTTCTGTGTCAGGAAGATGATCGGAATGTGGCTGGTGCGCGTCGTCGTCCGCAGCTCGCGGCAGACGTCGTAACCGTTCATGTCGGGCAGCATGATGTCGAGCACGATCAGGTTCGGAAGCTGCTTGCGCGTCATCAGCAGGGCTTCCCCGCCGCGCGGCGCGACCTCGACATCGTACCCCTGCCCACTGAAATAGATTCGCAGCATATTGGAAATGTCGAAATCGTCTTCGACGACCAGAATACGCCCTTTGCTCATGCCGTGCCTTGTCCCTTATCACCCGTCAGCGGTGAGTGTGCGCTTCGTCCGAAGTTGTGCGAGTGCTCGCTGAATGCCCAACTATACAGAGGAACGCAGACGAGCGTCAAACGTCGTGACGCGCGATCTATCATTCCTGTTACGCCAGTATAAGCCGAATTGGCAGGGCAGGAGCGTAAATAAATGTCAGCGCGCGCGCCACGCGGCGACGCCGAGACACGCCCACCCGGCGACGAGAGCCGCCCCGCCCAGCGGCGCGACGGCGCCCATGAAACGCAGGTCGAGCAGACTCAACAGATATAGGCTGCCGGAGAACAACACGATGCCCGCCGCCAGCAGCCAGCCCGCCAACCGCGACCATCGCTCCGAAAACCGATTAGCCGCCCACGCCGCGCCGATCAACGCCAGCGCATGGATCTGGTGGTACTGCACCGCCGTCCGAAACGTGCCTTCGGCGTCGGGGTTGGCGGCGAAGAAGCCCGCCAGCCCGTGCGCGCCGAACGCGCCGAGCGCGACGCCCGTCGCGCCAAAGAACGCCGCCAATGCCATGAATATTCGAGTCACCAATTTCTCAATCCCAAATTCCCATAGAGGAAGCGATATAATGGACTTAGACTTCACGTCAGCCTATGACGACCTGAGTCACGTTTCTAACCGCAGCTTTCAGGGACATCACGTACCGATGGTTGTATCGGCAGGCTACGCGCTCGAGCACTTCTACTACGGACAGCTATTCTATCAGGGAAAACCGCAGGGGGAACTGCGACTCCTCGCGTCGTCGCCCGGCGTGCGCACCGAACACGTCGACGAAGCGATGAGCGAAGCGCGTCTGCCGCCGATGAACGGCGCGCCGACCGGATCGTGGGCGCTCGTGCGCGGCAAGACCATTCCCTTTATGCTGGCGCAGGCGCAGTTCGGCAGCAGCGGTCAGGCGATGCGCCACATCACGCTGATGCCGGTCGAAGTGCTGCGCGCCCTCGGCGGCAACCTGCGCGCGATGATGAAGCTGATCGAGGACGAAATGCCGAGCTATGACCGCGTCGGCAATACGATTCCGGCGTCGATCCTGCCGCAGGCGGCTGTGCCGTCGCTGGCGGCGCAGGAAGACGCCATGCTGGCGCTGATGACGGCGACGCGCGACCGCATGGACACGATTGAAACCCTGCTCGCGGCGATCGTTCGCGGCGTGCCGCTCGTCATTCTGCACGCCCCGACCGACATGCTCGAACGGGTGTCGTTCATCGAAGGGCTGCTCGCCCTGCTGCCGCCCCCGGCGCGCTTCGGCGTGACGTTCGCGACTCACACCCTGCCGGGAACGCGCGTCGACGCGCAGATCCGCTTCCTCAACGAGGGGACGCCGCCCGCTCAATCACTCGTGTTCGACTGGGAAACCGGGAAACTGAACGGGACGAAGGTCGAGGACGAGTACAGCCGCTACATCAAGAGCCAGCTTCGCCTCGACACGAACATGGTCATTCAGCAGACGAGCGCCATGACCGCCGTCGCCGGTTGGCGGCTCAAGCGCGGCGACACGCTCTCCGATGCGCTGCGCTACGCCGCGTACCGTTTGAAGATCGACACGGCGATCAGCAGCGGGCAGCCGATCGACGCCTCGGAAGCGGCGAAGGTGCTCGTCGAAGACCCGACACTGACCGACGAGTTACGCGCCGCCTACATCCGCCACCTGCTGGCGTTCGCCCTCGTCCTCGACGAGATCGAACACGCCGACGTGCTGGCGATCGTCGTTCGAGGTCAGCCCGACCTCGAACGGGTCATCATGAAGCAGATGAACGACGCGCTGGCGGCGGGCAAAGCCGAGCGCGTCTACCGGACGCTGCTGCGCTGGCTGTCCAACCCGATCGGCTTCAGGGGCATGTACTGGAATGAACTGGCGCACCGCGCCGCCGCCGACTACGCCGAAATACTGGCGCGGAGCAGCGCTGTCGAGGCGCTGACCGCCTTCCTGCGCCACGTCCAGCGCTACGGCAGCACGATTGAGGCGCACCTCGTCATCCCGCGCCTGATAGATATCGCCCTGCCGCTGGCTGCGAAACACAAGTCGCTTGCCGAAACCGTTTTCCTCCTCGCCGCAAGTTCGCTCACCGCGCAGCGCTGGCGGCGCATCCTGACGATCAAGCCGCTCCTCGCCCAGCTGCCGCCGCAGGTCGCGCAGTTAGCCGCGCACCTGAATGGCGATGTCACTGAACCCCCGCCGCCGGAACTGCTGGCGCAGACGGCGGGCGCGCTCGGCGACGAGTGGCGACCACTGCTGACCATCCGCCTGAGCGAACTGGCGCTCCACGCCAACCGCCGCGACCTGCTCGACAACGCAGCGCTGGCGGCGCTCGTGCGCGCGGCGCTCACGCCCTACGGCAAAGCCTACGACTCGATCCTGCGCTCGATCGTCCGCACGCTGTCCAGCGACGACACGCTGAACGCGCTCGGGCTGTTCGGCTCGCGCTACCTGCTGCAAATTCTGCTGGCGCGCGGCGCATACGAAGAACTCGCCGCCGAACTGATGCACCAGAACCGGTTGCTCTACCCGCCCGACAAAATGCTCAGCTACTCGACGCTGCTGCGCGGCTTGTTCCTCGAAACGCCGTACCCGCTGCATGATACAGAAGCGGCGATTCGCGCGTTGAGCGACCGCGAGATGAAGCCGCTGCCGCTGGCGATGGCGTATTTCGGCGCGCTCGAACAACACAAATGGGCGACGCCGCTCGAATGGGCGGCGCTCGAACTGTCGACGCTGGTTTTCAGCAACCGGTTGATCGCCGAAGCGATCCCGCTCGACCTGCTGATGCAGCTCTTACAGTTTCACGTTCAGCGGCGCGACTCGAACTTCTGCGTCCGCGTCGCCCAGTTGATCCCCGGCGCGGCGGCGCGCAAGGGCGAGGACGGCATCGACGCGCTGATCGCGCTGCACATGGCGCTCGATTGGGACGAGCCGGTGCGGGCGATCGCCGTCGAGTCGCTGCGGCGCTTCGTCCGCCGTTCGAGCGACAGCGTTGCCCTGCAAGCTGTCACGCGCTTCAAAGCGGCGCTCGGCGACAATATCGGCTCGTCGCTGCAAGCGACCTATCTCCTGCGCCGCTTGATGGACGGCGAATCGCTGGCGGACTACGCCTACTCGGCGCACACCGCGGCGCAGTTCCTCTTCGACACCGGCATGACCTACGCCGACAAGAGCCACTTGCCGAGCATCCCCAACCTGTTCAGCGACCTTGACAGCATGAACGGCGGCTTGTCCAACCTTGAGCGCCGGGAACTTGCAATGTCGCTCGTCGAACTGATGCGGGCGCTGTGCGCGCTGGCGACTCAGCACCGGCAGGTACGCCCGCGCGAGAACGACGAACTTGTCGAGCACTTGATCGCCGGCAAGGGCGACGCTCAGAGCGTGGTCGACATCTTCCGCGTGATGGGCGGCTATTTCGCGCGCGGGCGCAAGTTGAGCGCGCGCGCCGACAAGTTCGTGCAGGGACACCCGCTCGGCGACCGTTCCGCGCCGATCCTGCTGCGCGAGGTGCAGCAGATCGCGCGGCTGCTCAAGAGCGCCGTGCGGACGCTGCCGCCGGATACGCGCGTCACGATCAGCGCCGAAGCGCTTCAGGGCGAACTTGAAAGTCTGTGGAGCGACATCGCCCTACATGAGCGGCGCAGCCTCGTCCGCGATCTGGCAATCGACTTACAGCGCATCCCCGAAATGACGCTGCTGATCACCGACCGGGCAGACACGAGAGCGCTTCAGGACAGCAGTGCGGGGCTGGCACGCAAGCTCGACGCCAACCGCCACCGCCCCGAAAACGCGCTGGAGTTCTACCGCTTCCTGCACGGCTACTTCAAGCTGCGGTCGCGCATGAAGTAGCGCCGCACACGTGCCCGCGATGATCACCTGCCCGAACTGCGGAGCGCGTAACCCCGAAAACGCGCGTTACTGCGCCTCGTGCCGCGTCAACCTCGGCGACGCCGCGCCGAAAGACGCCGGCGGACGCCCACAGTACCAAACGGCGGAGAGCAAACCGTCGTGGATGCAGCGGATCGTGCGGCTGGTGTGGCGACGAATAAGGTTCTAGAGTGTGCTGTAACTTCTCGTCGCTTAGACCCCACCCCCGTCCCCTCCCCGAATTCGAGGAGGGGAGAAACCCCAAGTTGCTTCCTTTAGCCCCTCTCCCTTGAATTCCGGGGCGGCAACCAAAGGTTGCACAGGGGTATGGGGTGAGGGGGTCAAAGTCTTCAAAGCCCGTAAAACACCCCTACTCCACCACTTCAAGCGCCAGATCGTAAACCGCGCGCTCGCGCGTTTCATCGCTCGCGCCGGAAACGGCGATCAGCAGCGTTTCGCCCGCGCCGAGCGAGAACGTCCACTTGCCTTCGCTTGCTTCGCTCGTCGGGTCGATCAAGTGGCGGACGCGCGGCGGCGTGTTCGCCGTGCCGGTTGTCACCGCCTGCACGATCATCGGCTGTTCAACGCGGTTGTCGATCTGCGACCAGCCGATCATGTCCCACGAGAACTCGCTTTCGGCATCATCATAGAAGTCGATTTCGGGGATGGCGATGTTGTCGACGGCGACGCCCTGATCCTCGTGTCCCGGCAGGCTGATGTAGTCGAAGCGCAGCAGAATCGTCTCGCCGGCATACGGCGTCAGGTCGACGCGCTGCGGCAGCCACAGCGGCGGCTGAGCAATCAGGCGCGCGCCAAGCACAACCGGCGCGTTGAAGCGTTCCGCCCCACGCTGGATGTACAGATTCAACGTCTCGCCCGGCGTGTAATTCGCCAGCAGCGCGATCACGTCCGGCGCCGTCTGCCACAGCGCGCCGTCATAGCCGATGATCGCGTCGCCGGTTTCAATCCCGGCTTCGTCCGCGGGACCGCCTTGGGTAACCTCGACGATCGTATAGCCGTCGTTGGCGATCAAAACACCGAGCAGCGGAAACTCACGCACCGGCTCAGGGTTGCTGATCCCGGTGAAGCCGATGCCATAGGCAGCGCCATAGCGGTTATTTGCCGTAACACCATCGGGCGGCAGGATCGTCCACGTTTCACCGCCATCGATCGAGGCGCTGACGTAGGCATAATTCCACGCGTCGGCG
>JAEVZT010000103.1 GCA_023392115.1 Chloroflexota bacterium | reverse complement strand
TCGGGCTGGCAGCGAGTTCGGCGCGCGTCGTGACGCCGGTCAGGACGAGCGCCGTCTTCAACCCTGCCGCCTGCGCGCCCAAAATGTCGGTATCCAACCGATCTCCGATCATCAGCGTGGTGGCGGGTGTTGTCCCAAGCACGTCCAGCGCCGCGTCGAACATCGGGCGGTTCGGCTTGCCCATGATGATCGGCTCGCGGTCGGTCGCCGTCTGGAGTAAGGCGAGGACGCTGCCCGCGCCCGGCGCAAGCCCGTCGGGCAGCGGGAAGGTACGGTCGCTGTTCGTGCCGATAAACTCCGCCCCGGCGCGGATCAAGTACGCCGCCCGCTTGAGCTTGTCATAGGTCAGGTGGAAGTCGATGCCGACGACGACCACGTCCGCGACGTCGGCAAGCTCGTAGCCTGTCCGCGCCACCATCCCCTTCAAACCGTCACCGCCGACGACATGCACCGCCGTGCCCGCGGGGTAATGCTGCTGCAAGTAATTGACTGCCGCCTTCCCCGACGTCAGGATGCTGTCCTCGCTCACGCCTTCGATGCCGATGCGCGACAATTTGCGCGTGTAGTCGGCGGGCGACTTGGAGCTATTGTTGGTCGCGGCGACGAACGGTAAGCCGCGCTCGCGCAGCAGCTCGAACAGGGCGTGAGCGCCGGGCAGCACCTCGTCCCCGCGCCAGATCACGCCGTCCATGTCCATCACCACGCCGGAAATTTGAGAGAAGGTCATCTGCGTATTCCTTGTCGAAAAAGCGAATCATACTCGTCGCGCGCGAAAAGAACAGCGGTTATCATATCTCCATTGTGCGAAGGGAGCAGCGATTATGACGTTTTCGATCGTCGCCTTTGATCCTGATGAGCAAGCGTGGGGCGTTGCCGTCGCCAGCAAGTTTCTCGCCGTCGGCTCGGTTGTGCCGTGGGCGCGCGCCGGCGCGGGCGCGATTGCGACGCAGGCGTACGGCAAGATGAGCTTCGGTCCCGACGGGCTGCTGCTGCTGGCAGAGGGGATGGACGCTGAAGAGGTCTTGGAGCGGCTGCTGGAAGCCGATCCCGGTCAGGCGCGTCGGCAGGTCGGCATTGTCGACAGCAATGGACGCGCGGCGGCGCATACCGGCGTCGAGTGCAGCGAATGGGCAGGACACCGGATCGGCGTTGGCTTCGCCTGTCAGGGCAACATCCTGACCGGTGGAGAAGTCCTCGAAGCGATGGCAGAGACGTTCATCGGCGCCGAAGGAGAACTGGCGGATCGGCTGCTGGCGGCGCTGATCGCCGGCGACAGCGCGGGCGGCGACCGGCGCGGCAGGCAGTCGGCGGCGCTCTACGTTGTCCGTCCCGACGGTGGCTACGGCGCTGACAATGACCGCTATCTTGATCTGCGTGTGGACGACGATCCCGATCCGGTCAACCGACTATCAGGGATGGTGATTTTGCATCACCTGCTGTTTGGCGAGACGCGCCCCGAAGACCGGATTCCGATCACCGACGACATTGTCCGCGAGCTTCAAACGATGATGCGCGAGCAGAATTACTACCGGGGCGATGTCAACGGCGCGTGGGACGATACGACGCGCGCTGCCTTCGACGTGATGATCGGCAGTGAGAACCTCGAAGAACGCTGGCGATACTCCGATGCGCCGACGCACATCGACCGCGTCGTGCTGGCGTATTTGCGAGGAAGGTTCGGAGAAAAGTGATGAGTACAGAGTGATGAGTGATGAGAAGAAGTGATGAGTGATGAGTAACGAGTAATGACAAATGCTTCTACTGGCGATGAAGTGTTTGTGACAGGTTCTCTGCCTCATCACTCATCACTCATCACTCGGTACTGCTTTTTGCTCCTCCTCCTCCTGCTTGGCGCGGGGGTGCGGATACACGCGCTGGGGGAAGCGGGGCGCTTTCACCCCGACGAGGCATTGTTCAGCACGTTCGCGCGGCGGGCGGCGCTCAACGGCGATTGGCTGCTGCGCGGATCGCTCGACAAGCCGCCGCTGGCAATCTACGCCAATGGGCTGTCGATGGCGCTGATCGCCGCGCGTGAAGCTGGCGGCGTCCTCAACTTCGACGCGCGGACGGGTGAATTCGCCGCTCGCCTGCCGGGGATGTTCGCCAGCATCACACTGATCGCCGTCGTCTACGCGCTGGCACACCGGCTTTACCGCGATCGGGTGCTGGCGGCGTGGGCGGCGCTGCTGACCGCCTTTTCGCCGTTCGCCATTGCCTTTAGCGCGACTGCGTTCACCGACGGGCTGATGCTGCTCTTCATGGCGCTGGCGCTGCTGTCGGCGGCACGCGCGCGCTGGTGGTCGGCAGGGTTGTGGCTCGGCTTGGCATTCGCCACGAAGCAGCAGGCGCTGTATTACGCGCCGCTGGTGCTGGCGATCGGCTGGGCAGTCGACCGGCTGTCGCTCCGGCGGATCGCCGCCGTCATGCTGCCAGTCGCCGCCTCGTTCGCGCTGATCACGGGGTGGGACGCCGCGCGCGGTCAGGCGACGAGCCTGTGGGCGCTGGCGGACGCGAATAACAACCCTGCACGATTGATTCGCGCCAATGAGGTCTCCCCGCGCCTATCGATCTGGTTTGAACGCGGGCGCTTCCTGATCGGCTCGCCAACGATTCTGTTCGTCGCGGCGACGCTTCTCGCCACCGGCATGCGCATTGTCCGCGAACCGCGCCGCCGTTCAACGCTGGTTGACGTGATCCTGCTGACCTACGCGCTCGCCTACTTGCTCACTCACTGGCTGATTGCCTTCAACACCTACGACCGCTATCTGCTGCCGCTGCTGCCGGTGATGGCTATCCTCGGCGCGCGCGGCGCGATCTGGCTGTGGCGGCTGATCGGGCGGCGCTTACCGCCGCAGGAGATGATCGTCATCGCCGCGGCGTTCGCGCTCGTCCTCGCGCTGAATGGCTGGAACGCGAGTGCAGGTCAAGTGAACGTCGGCGGCGACGGTGGGAACGGCGCGCGCGGCGTCTACGAGGGGATCGACGCGCTGGCGGATTTCCTCAACGCGCAGTCGCCGGGCGCGATCATCTATGACCGCTGGCTCGGTTGGCAGCTCGGCTATTACCTCGGCGAGTGGACGGACAAGCGGCTTGTCCACTACCCAACGCCGGAAGCGCTTGCAGCCGGAGCGCTGGCGCAGCATGATCCCGCGCCGCGTTATTTCCCCGTCCCGGTCGACGAACCCGTCGCCGTGTGGCTCGACGCGCTGCGCGGCTCGGGCTTTACCGTCGATCAGGTCTACGCGACGGCGCGCTTTGCCGTTTACCGTCTAGTCCCGCCTGCGTCCGCTTTGCAGCATTTCCTGAACAACGTTCAGCAGGTTATGGGCAATGTACGGCTTCGTCAGGTAGCGGTCAGCCCCCTCGTTCAGGGCGATGCGTATCTGATCAGGGTCGATGATCGCCGAGAGAACGAGGACAGGCAGCGAGTCGTAGGCAGGGTGGCTGCGCAGCTGCCGCAAAAAGTCCATTCCGCTGATTTCCGGCATCATTAGGTCGAGGATCATCAAGTCGGGGAGCGCATCGGTCATCAGGTGCTGAGCCGCGATGGTTGCGCTTTCCGCCGTCGTCACATCAACATTGATGCGCATCAGCAGCAGGCTCACCAAGCGCAGTAAATCGGGGTCGTCATCGACGACGAGGACATGAGCTTTCGAGGTCACAGGGCAAAGCGCCTTTCATGCATCAACAGATGGTATAGATTTCACCTGTGTAGCTTAACACAAGCCGTTTTGCTCATCCATGCAGATCGGTGTATGCTGGTAACGGACTGCTCAAGTAGGAGGTCGCCGAGTTGAAATATTCGAGACAGCGCTTGTACTGGTGGAGTCGTCTTGTGCTTTCCGGGCTGATGCTGCTCCTGCTAGCAGGGTGTTTCCGTTCGGCTGGCGACTCCGTTGAGCCAACCGTTGATCCTGCCATCAATCCCATCGTGACCGACTCGGCAGACACGGCACCATCGGTCGACTCGCCGCCGGGCACGCCAACGCTGCCGCCGATTACGATCCTCGCGCCGGGCGACCGCAACCCGGCACTGTCGACCGAAGAGACGACGAGCGAAGTTGGCGCGGCGTCCGGCGACGCGACCCAACCTGCATCCGGCGGGTCGACGATTGTCCCGCCACCGACGGCGACGCCGCAATTCATCACACCCGGTTCCCCCTTGAGCGCCATCCCGTTTGACGAAATTGCGACGCCTGAGTCGACGGGCGAAGTGAGTCGAATGCTCAATCCTGAAGCGACCGACGCCGTCATCGCCGAGGACTGCCTCTACACAATCGAGTCGGGCGACAGCTTGTACGGGATCGCCCTCGACAA
>JAEVZT010000016.1 GCA_023392115.1 Chloroflexota bacterium | reverse complement strand
GTGTCGATCCCTGAAGAACTCGGCGGTTTGGGCGAGATGAGCGCTGTCACCAACGTGCTGGCGCTCGAAGAACTCGCGTATGGCGACCTGTCTGCCGCCTTGCAGATCATGGCGCCCGCGCTGTTCGCCTACCCGATCGTGCTCTACGGCACCGCCGAGCAGCGTCATAACCTGCTGCCGATGTTCCTAGAGGAGCATCCGGCACATGCGACCGCTGCCCTGCTCGAACCGGGCATGTTCTTCGACGCGCACGACCTCAAGACGACGGCGGCAGTCGCCGGCGACAAGGTGCGGCTGAACGGTGTCAAAGCCGTTGTTCCGCTGGCAGCGGCGGCAGAATGGCTGCTTGTCTATGCGAAGAACACGGAAACCGGCAGCATCGACGCCTATCTGGTCGAAGCCGACAACGCCGGTGTCGTCGTTGGCAAGCGCGAGGGGCTGATGGGCGTCCGCGCCCTGCCGACGCACACGGTCAGCTTCCATGACGTCGAAATCGACATCAACTGCCGCTTGGGCGGCGTTGTCGGCGCGGATTACGATGCGCTCTTAAGCCGCAGCCGGGTCGCGCTGGCGGCGCTGGCGATCGGCGTGGCGCGGTCGGCGTTCGAATACGCGCGCGATTACGCCAAGCAGCGCGTCCAGTTCGGCGCGCCAATCGCCACCAAGCAAGCGATCGCCTTCATGCTCGCGGAAATGGCGATCGAGGTGGATGCCGCCCGCCTGATGGCATGGGAAGCGGCGTGGAAGCTCGACAGGGGCGAGGACGCATGCAAGGAAGCGTATCTGGCGAAGGAATACGCCAGCAAAGCCGCCCTGTTCGTCACTGACAGCGCCGTGCAGACGCTCGGCGGCTACGGTTTCATCCGCGAGTACCCGGTCGAGCGGATGCTGCGCAACGCGCGCGGCTTCGCCTCGTTCGAAGGACTGGCGATGATCTAAGTTCACAGTTCACAGTCAATAGTTCACAGTTTTGACTGTCCACTGTGGACTGTCCGCTGTCAACCTCTTTCCATATATTCCAGAGACTTATGAGGCGTACAGATGGCGATTAGTTTTGAATTCCCTGACAACATCAAGCAGCAGTCCGAGCTTGTCAAGATGGTGGCGGAACACGTCATGCGCCCGATCTCGCGCGACATCGACGAGCGCGAACACGCCCGCCCTGAACCCTTCATCGAGCAGATGTGGCCCTTCATGCGCGACATGCAGAAGCGCACGCTCGAGAAACTGAGTAACGGCGACGCCCCCAAGCGCCGCGACGGTCCTAGCACGCAGTACCTGCGCCTGATGCTGATGATCGAGATGCTGTCGTGGGGCGACGCGGGCATCTACCTGTGCCTGCCCGGCGGGGCGCTCGGCGGCGCGGCGATCGAAGCCGTCGGCACGCCGGAGCAAAAGGTCAAGTTCCTCCAGCGTTTCGCCGAAGGCGAGATTCCTGCGTGGGGCGCGATGGCGATGACCGAACCCGGCGCGGGGTCGGACACCTCAGCCATCCAGACGACCGCCGTCTTTGACGCCGACGCAAACCAGTGGGTGCTCAACGGCGAGAAAATCTTCTGCACCAACGGCACGCTCGCGCTCAACGAATCGAACGGGCTGGTCGTCGTCTGGGCGTCGATTGACCGATCGGCGGGGCGCGCGGGGATGCGTCCGTTCATCGTCGAGGCGGGAACGCCCGGCGTCCGCGTGACCAAGCAGGAGATCAAGCACGGCATTCGCGCCAGCGACACCGCCTCGATAGTGTTAGAAGACGCGCGCGTCCCGGCAGACGCGATCCTCGGCAGCCCGGAAGTTCAAACCGAAGGTGGCAAGGGCTTCAAAGGCGCGATGGCGACCTTCGACGCCACCCGCCCGCTCGTCGCCGCCAGCGCGCTCGGCATCGGTCGCGCGGCGATCGAGTTCACCAAAGAGAAGCTCGCCGAAGCAGGCGTCGACATCCCCTATGGCGTGCCTTATCACAAATTGACGGCGGTCCAGCGCGACGTGATCGAGATGGAGATGCAGCTCAAGGCGGCGTACCTGCTGACCCTGCGCGCGATCTCGCTGCTCGACCACAAAGTGCCGAACAACCTTGAGTCGTCGATGGCGAAGGCGAAAGCCGGCAAGGTCGTCACGCAGGTGACGCAGAAAGCCGTCGAACTGCTCGGACCTATCGGCTACAGCCGTGAGTGGCTCGTCGAAAAGTGGATGCGCGATGCCAAGATCAATGACATTTTCGAGGGGACAGGGCAGATTAACACGCTGGTCGTCGCCCGCCGCATCCTCGGTTACACGAGTCGAGAACTGGCGTAAAGGAATACGGAGAGGATTATGGGTTACAAGATTCGCAAGGCAGCCGTGATCGGCTCCGGCACGATGGGCGGCGGCATCGCCGCGCTGCTGGCTGGCGTCGGCGTCGAAACCGTGCTGCTCGACATTCCGGCGAAGGGAACGCAGCCGGGCGACCCGCCCGCCAAGCGCAACGCCCTCGTCGCCGAAGGCTTGAAGCGCGTGCAAACGTCGCGCCCCGCGCAGTTGTTCAACACAGCCGATCTCGAAAACATCCGCGTCGGCAACATTGACGATCATCTGGAGATGGTCGCCGACGCCGACTGGGTGATCGAAGTCGTCGTCGAACGGCTCGACATCAAGCGCAACCTGATGGCGAAGCTGGCGGAAACGGTCTCGCCGACGGCGATCGTCTCGACCAACACGTCGGGCATCCCGATCCGCGCGATCGCCGATGGGCTGAACGGCGAGTTCACGCGCCGCTTCTTGGGCACGCACTTCTTCAACCCGCCGCGCTACCTGCACCTGCTCGAAGTCATCCCGCACCCGGACACCGATCCCGAAGTGGTCGACTTCATCAGCCGCTACGCCGCGCAGACGCTCGGCAAGGGCGTTGTGGTCTGCAAGGATGAGCCGAACTTCATCGGCAACCGCTTCATGACCATGACCGGCATGCAGGCGATCAACTACACGCTCGACAACGGCTTGACCGTCGAAGAAGTCGACTCGATCACCGGACCGCTGATCGGACGACCGAAGACGGCGACTTTCCGCCTGAACGATCTGGTCGGCATCGACATCGCCGTCGGCGTGGCGCGCAACCTGTACCCGAATATCCCCGACGACCCGGCGCGGACGATCCTCGAACACGAGGGAACGACGGCGCTGTTCGACAAGCTGCTGGCGAACAACTGGCTCGGCAACAAGACCAAGCAGGGCTTCTACAAGCAGATGAAAGGCGCGGGCGGCGAGAAGGAATTCTGGTCCCTCAACCTGCAAACGTTCGAGTACGAGCCGCCGACCAAAGTCCGCTTCGACAGCGTCGGCAAGCACCGTAAAGTCGAGGACACAGGCGAGCGCATCCGCCTACTGATCAACGAGGACGACCGCGCGGCGCAGTTCCTGTGGCATCACCACGCCTTCTATCTGGCGTATGCCTCGAACCGCGTGCCGGAGATCACCGAGACGATCGTCAACGTCGACAACGCGCAGAAGTGGGGCTTCAGCCACGAACTCGGTCCGTTCGAAATCTGGGACGCGATCGGCGTCGCCGACACCGTGCCGCAGTTCGAAGCGGCGGGTTATCCGGTCGCCGAGTGGGTCAAGCAGATGCTGGCGAACGGACACAGCACGTTCTACCAACGCGACGCCAACGGCGTCGTCACCGGCTACTACAGCCCGCAGGCGGGCGCTTACGCGCCGCTCCAGCCCGATCCGCGTTCGATCAAGGTGTCACGCCTGCGCGCATCCGGCGCTGAAGTCGAGCGCAACGCGGGCGCGAGCATCCACGACATGGGCGACGGCGCGGCGCTGCTGGAGTTCCACAGCCCGGCGAACGCCATCGACGCCGACGTGATCGAGATGACGTGGAAAGCCGTCGAAATGCTCGAAACCGGCAGGTTCGAAGCGCTGGTCGTCGGCAACGACGGCGAGCGTTTCTGCGTCGGGGCGAACTTGTTCATGGTGGCGATGGCGGTGCAGGGCGGGCAGCTCGGCGAGCTTGAAAAGTCGATCAGGGCGAATCAGGACGCGATGCAGGCGCTTCGCTACGCCTCCAAGCCGGTCGTCGTCGCGCCGCACAGCATGGCGCTCGGCGGCGGCGCGGAGATCATCATGGCGGGGGCGCGGGTCGTCGCCCATGCCGAATTGTAC
>JAEVZT010000421.1 GCA_023392115.1 Chloroflexota bacterium | reverse complement strand
AAGCCCTTTGCGTACTTCGAACTGCTCGCGCGCATTAAGAGCCGGCTGCGCATGCAGCAGCTTGAATCCGAATTGCAGCTTCGGACGCGGGAATTGATGGCGATGAAGGCGCTGCAGCGACGCACCGAGGAACTTGAAGGCATTCTGAAGGCGATCGCCGCCAAGAATATCCGCGTCCAGCAGAAGACCGTGTTCATCAGCTACCGCCGCAGCAGCGGCAAGCACCTCGCGCAGCTCATTTTTCAAGACCTCGAGAGTCACGGTTACGATGTCTTCCTTGATGTGAACACGCTCGACGGCGGCGCGTTCGATCAGGTGATCCTGAACCAGATTGCTACGCGGGCGCATTTCATCCTCGTGCTAACCCCCGGCTGTCTGATGCGCTGCAGCGACGAAGACGACTGGCTGCGGCGCGAAATGTCGGAAGCGATTCGATTGAAGAAAAACATCGTCCCGGTAATCGACGAAGACTTCCAGCTGGAGCAGGAGAAAATCCATCTGCCCGAACCGCTGCGGTCAGAGCTGTTTCGCAACAACTGCCTGCCGTATACCCATTTCCAAGCGAAGAACGTGCTTACCACCCTGCGCAGCCGTTTCCTCAATCGGTCGGTGCAGGTGCCGCAGACCGTGACGCCGGTTGAGGAGCTGGCGGAAGTGCAGGCGCGCATTGAGCAGGCGCTGCGCCTCATCGACCAGAATGGAGCGAATGGCTACGGCTGATTGAGCGTCACGCTTTTACACAATTAAGTTTTTCTAATCAAAATTCAGCAGTACCACACGCCTATGTCGTGTTTTCTAGATTGAACGTACCCTTAAGGTAATCGACTGCGGGCGTGAGAGGTAAAGTATGCAGCCAGAACAAGTACCGGCGAACGTCAAGACCCGGCATTTGACAATGCCGCCGCCGGCGACGGCGACCGCTGAACCGGTTTCGACCGGTCCGCTCGACAAATCGCTTCCATGGGTGATTGAGTTCCGCGTGGTTGGGACGGCGTCGACAGTTCAGGCGCAGCTTCAGGAGACGATGACGCTCGGTCGGAAAGACACCAGCAGCGGTTATGAGCCGGAAGTTGACCTGATGCCGTTTGACGCTTTTGGCAAGGGTGTTTCACGCCAGCACGCCTGCATCTATCCGGTTGACGGGCGCTTGATGGTCAAAGACCTGCACAGTACCAACGGAACGCGGCTGAACAACATCGCCTGTGTTCCCGGCATGGATTACCGCCTGCGTCACGGTGATGAACTGGCGCTTGGACGCCTGCGGCTGCAAGTCTCGTTCGCCGTCGTGCCGAAGCATATGCGATCGTACGAACGCCCCGCAGCCGAGAAGCCGGCGGCGATCGACGGCGCGGGCAGGCGCGTCCTGATAGTCGAGGATGACCGCCATGTTGCCAGCGTCTTTCACCGCGCGCTGGAGATGAACGGTTACGTCGTGACGCTCGTCAACGACGCGACCAAGGCGCTGGGCTCGCTGATGCAGACGACGCCTCACGCCGTGATCCTCGATCTGCTGCTGCCGGACATGCACGGGCTTGATCTAGTGCGCTACATGCGCCGCCAGAAGGAACTGTCGCAAATCCCGGTGATGGTGATTTCGGGGGCGACGGCAGGTTACCAGATGGGCAAGGCGCTCGAAGCCGGGGCTGACGTGTTTCTCGGCAAGCCGGTGTCGGTCGAGGAATTCGTCCACTCCGTCGGCACGATGACGACACAGGCGTCGGCGCAGCTTTAGCAGAAGGCGTCACGACGAATAACGAAAAGGGGCGGGTGTGATGAACACAACCCGCCCCTTTTGATTCTCCCTCCAGCGTCGCCTAGTTGGTAGCAACCCTAGGATCAGCCGCGATGTCGGTCGGGTTGCGGCGCGTGCCCGCCGCCCCGCCTATCAGTGCCGCCAGCGCCGTCAAGCCGAGCGCCAGCAGCGTCCACCACGCGGCGTCCGCCGCCTGATCTGCCACGTTCTCGACCTGCTGCGGTGTCACGTCCTGCACCGCTTGTTCGGCTTGCTCCTGAAGTCCCTGTGCCGTCGCTTGAGCATTCGGATCCTGAGCGACATCCGCTGCCGCGTCACCGGCGACGTTCGCCGCCGCGCCCGCCGCCTCGGTGGCGACGTTGAGGATCGTGCCGATGCCCGAGCCGATGAAGTTGACGATCAGGGCGATCGTGACGATCCAGACCATGCCGCTTTGCAGGATCGCGTTTCCCATTCCGGTGACTGCCGCGGTCTTGGCGGCAATGAAGCCGCCGAGCGCGAACGAGATCAGTCCCGAGATGATGCCATAGATGCCCGCGCCAATGCCGAAGTTCTGCGCTTGCTCGGCTTCAAACGTCTCGAGACCGAGCGCGATGCCGAGCGTCGTGAAGAAGACCAGCGACGCGAGGACGGTGAACAGCCCCGCGAGGATCGGACCCCAGCGGACACGGTCGGTCGGCGTGATCATCGCCGTCGTTTCGTACTCGTAGACGTTCGGACGCGCATACGTCGCCGCGCGTTCACGATTTACCGGCTGATTTGCAGCCATTATCATTCCCCCGTAACCATAAGAACACCAAAATAAAGTTTGTAATTAATTTCTGAAGCACGGGTGATCTAAAGATAAGAATTTGATGAGACCGTTTCAATCGGCGTAAAGGATAATTGCGCGCATAAGAAAAACATGGCGTTTACCCTTGACTCACCGCGGCGTGGATGTTAACATTCCTCGACGCATGTACGGCACACAACCTCACCACGAGGCAATGTTGTGCTGAACTGACGAGAGGTGGCGAAAGCGTTTCGCGGGGCGAAACGGCTCGCCACGAGGAAGAAGCATACAGGCGTTACTATTTCGGTACGCCTTTTTGCGTGCCTGTTACAGGCGATAGTATTTAGGACGAGTGGAGTCATTTATGCCAACGATCAATCAGTTGGTGCGCAAAGGACGGAAGGCGAAGAAGTCGAAGAGCAATTCACCGGCGCTTCAGTACACGCTCAACGTCTACCGTCAGCGGCGCACCCGCCGGAAGAAAGGCTCGCCGCAGAAGCGTGGCGTCTGCACCGTCGTCAAGACGATGACGCCGAAGAAGCCGAACTCCGCGCTGCGGAAGGTCGCTCGCGTCCGCCTCTCGAATGGCATCGAAGTCACGGCGTACATTCCGGGTGAAGGGCACAGCTTGCAGGAACACAGCGTCGTGCTGGTGCGCGGCGGTCGTGTGAAGGACCTGCCCGGTGTTCGCTATCACATCGTGCGTGGAACGCTTGACACTGACGGCGTCAAGAACCGCCAGCAGGGTCGCAGCAAGTACGGCTCGAAGCGTCCCAAGCCGGGGCAAGCAGCAGCCGGCAAGGGCGGCAAGAGGTAAGGTGAGGTAGATATGCCCAGACGTAACAGTCCTGCAAAGCGGGTCACGCCGCCGGACAACAAGTACAACAGCGTCCACGTTGCCATGTTCATCAACCGGATGATGCGCGGCGGCAAGAAGTCGATCGCTCAGGGCATCATGTACGATGCGCTCGACTTAATGGAAGAACGCGCCAAGCGTCACCCGATCGAGGTGATGGAACAGGGGCTTCGCAACGTCACGCCCGCCATTGAAGTCAAGCCGATGCGCGTCGGCGGCGCTACCTATCAGGTGCCCGTCGAGGTCGCAACCGAACGTGGCGTCACGTTGGCGATGCGCTGGATTCTCGACAACGCGCGCAAGCGCGGCGGTCGCAACATGGCTGAAAAGCTGGCAGGCGAGTTGCTGGATGCTTCGAACGGTCAGGGCGCGTCGGTCAAGAGAAAAGACGATACGCACCGTATGGCGGAAGCGAACCGCGCTTTCGCACATTTCCGTTAAAGAGGGAATGTCACTCTAACGTATGGCGAAGAAGACAGAAACGCAACTCGATCTCAGTAAGGTACGCAATATCGGCATCATCGCACATATTGACGCCGGTAAGACGACCACGACCGAACGTGTGCTCTACTATACGGGCATGGTTCACCGCGTCGGTGAAACGCACGAAGGCGGCGCGACGACTGACTATATGGAGCAGGAGCGCGAGCGCGGCATCACCATCACGGCGGCTGCCGTCACCGCGTCGTGGAAAGATCACCAGATCAACATAATCGACAC
>JAEVZT010000415.1 GCA_023392115.1 Chloroflexota bacterium | reverse complement strand
ACTCATTACTCTTTAAACAACTCCCCGACGCTGCGCCCCTGATTGGTGCGCATGATGACGGCGGCGAGCAGCGGCGCGATCGACAGCACGGTCATGTTCGGAAGCCGCTTTTCCGGCGCGATCGGCACGGTGTTCGTCGTGACGATCTCCTTGATGTCGAGCGAGCTCAGGCGCTGCGGCGCGTTTTCAGCCAGAATCGCGTGGGTGAAGGCGAGATAAACGTCGCGCGCGCCGTTGTTGCGCACCAGTTCGCAGGCGTTGACGATTGACCCGCCGGTCAGGACTTCGTCGTCCACCAGCAGCACATTCTTGCCGCGCACATCGCCGATCAGCGACAGTGCTTCGGACTTGGAGTCGTTGGCTGTGCGCCGCTTTTCGATGATCACCAGCGGCGTCCCTAGCTTCTCCGCCCAGTTGCGTCCCGCCTTGGCAAAACCGAGGTCGGTCGACACGACGACGAGGTTCTCGATTGCCTTCTCCGCAAAATGGTCGCTTAACAGGTGGAACGCAGTCAGCGCGTCGCCGGGGATATTGAAAAAGCCCTGAATCTGCCCGGCGTGCAGATCGATCGTGATGTAGCGATCCGCGCCCGCCGTCTCGATCAGGTTCGCCAGCAGCCGCGCCGTGATGCCGATACGCGGCTGATCCTTCTTGTCCGAACGCGCGTAGGTCAGATGGGGAATGACGACGTTGATACGTCCCGCCGAGTCACGCTTGAGCGTGTCGATCATGATCAACAGCTCAAAAATGTTCTCGTGGATCGGCTGCGCCATCGACTGTACCAAGTACACATCTTGACCGCGCACGCTCTCCTTGAGCTGGATGAAAATGTTCTCGTTCGGGAACACCGCCCGCTTGTACTGCCCTTCATGCGTACCGAGATACGCGCAGACTTCCCTGCCAAGTTCCCGCGATGCAGACCCCGAGAACAGCAGGATACGACCGTATTGTCCCGGCAGTATGATCTCATCAATCTGTGGATCGGGAACGTATTTCGTCCCCGGGACTTTCTCTCGCATTCGCGTCATCATCCTTCGCACCTCACCGACTGAGACAGTTTTACCAGAAAGGCTCTAGAAATCCCACCGTTGCGATGAAAAGCCTGTAATCGAGTGCCGCGACGCACTATACCTGTGACAGGATCGCCTGTACTGCCGCCTGCGGCGCAAGCTCACGCGTCTGTATCTGTTCGATGTAGGTGTCGATTGTCTCTTGCGGAATCTGCGCCATGAGCCGCGCCATCAAGCCATCGCGCAGTCGATCGAAAAGTTCGAGTTCCAGATGCTGGTGTTCGATGGCTGCCAAGCGGGGGCTGCCTTCCAGCGACTGACGGTGCTTTTCGATCGCGTTGATCGCCTCGTCAATGCCCTTGCCTTCGCTGGCGATCGTCTGGACGATCGGCGGAATCCACAGCACACCGCTTTCAACCGCCGGCGTCTCGACGCTCACGCGCCGCCCGTGATGGTTGACCATGCTGTCGCGCGCCGCCGGATGCCCGAGCTCGAGCATCTGCTTGAGGGCGTGAATGGTATGCGCCGCGCCCTGCCGATCCGCCTTGTTGACGATCAGCACGTCGGCAATTTCGAGGATACCCGCTTTAATCGCTTGAACTTCGTCGCCCATGCCCGGCGCTTCGACGACCACCGTCGTATGCGCGGTGCGGACGATATCGACTTCGTTCTGCCCCGCGCCAACGGTTTCGACGAGGATGATGTCGAACTTGGCGGCGTCCATGACGCGGATCGCGTCGCGCGTGGCGCGGGACAGCCCGCCGAGATTGCCGCGCGTCGCCATGCTGCGGATGAAGACTCCGGGATCGCCGGACAGGTCGCGCATGCGGATGCGGTCGCCGAGGATCGCGCCGCCTGAAAACGGACTCGTCGGGTCAACGGCGATCACGCCGACCGTCTTGCCAAGCTCGCGGTAGCGTTTGGTGACCGCGTTGACGAGCGTGCTCTTACCTGACCCCGGCGCGCCGGTGATGCCGATCACCCACGCGCCGCCGGTGTGCGGGAATAACGCGGACAGAACCGGTTCAGCGCCGGCGCGGTCGTTTTCGACGAGCGTCAACAGCCGCGCCAGCGCTCGCCGGTTGCCCGCCAAAAGCTCCTGAACGAGATCGATCATGCCGGGCTGTCCGCGTCCTTCGCGGAGAGCGAACGGATGAAACTGATGATGTCTTCGGTGTTCGTGCCCGGTCCGAAAATGCCGTTCACGCCCATGCGCTCGAGTTCCGGCTTGTCCTCGTCGGGGATGATGCCGCCGACCAGCAGGGCGACGTCTTCCAGCCCGTTCTGGTTCATGACTTCGCGAATGCGCGGGACGAGCGCCATGTGCGCGCCGCTCAGGATGCTCAAGCCGACGACGTCCACGTCTTCCTGAAGCGCCGCTTCGGCGATCATTTCGGGAGTCTGGCGCAGCCCGGTGTAAATGACTTCCATACCCGCGTCGCGGAGCGCACGCGCGATCACCTTCGCACCGCGATCGTGCCCGTCAAGTCCGGGCTTGGCGATCAGTACTCGTACCGCTTTTTGATTGATCATGTTTATTTCCAGTGGAACACTTGTGAAAAGTGAAGGTCAGTGGACAGGTTATCCACATTATCATTATAGCAGGATCGATCATCTCTCCCC
>JAEVZT010000394.1 GCA_023392115.1 Chloroflexota bacterium | reverse complement strand
GGGCTGAACAGCCGGCTGAAGCCGGCTTACTGCCATGCAGTCGGAGGCTTGAGCCTCCGGCGGAACTTTCGCCCCCTCTCCCCGTTTACGTGGGAGAGGGGGTTTGGGGGGTGAGGGGCTTCTTCTTACCGGATCGTCGGGTCGCTGATCCACACGTCGTTCGAGTAGCGCGTCTCGCCTTCGATGACGAGATTCGTTGTGTAGCCGTAGCGGAACTCGTAGACGTTCAAGCCGTTGTACTGCGAAATGACCGGCTTCGCCGCGCCGACGCTGTTGTCGAACACCGATGTCACCGGCTCGCACGCCGTCGCCGTCTGTGCCGCCTGCGCGCAGATTTCGAGCGCGACCTGCGCCGTCCGCGCTTGCAGGTTGTCGAAGATATAAGTCACCCGGACGTAATTCCACGACACAAGCTGCTTGCTCGCCGCCATCTCGCCGATATTCGGCGTGGCGACGGGCGTTGTCTCGATCAGCACGCCCACCAGCGGACCGAAACCGGTCGGCGTTGGCGTGGGACCGGGACCATTGCACCAGCCCGCGTCGCAGTAGGCGATCGGTTGGGTGTCGAGCGCTGGCAGGCTCCGGAAGCTCGTCTCCGGCAGCGTCGTGAAGCGCCAGTCAACATAGACGGCGAAATCTGCGCCGCTGACGAACATCATGTTTGACTCGCCGAAATTGCGGTAGACGGCGCGGAACTGGATGCCGCCGGGCATGATGCCCATGTACTGTGTCGCCGCCACGTCAAGGTAGCTGAAGGCGTAATTCGACGACGCCGTCCAGCGTTCGACGGCTTCTTCGACAATGTCGAGCACCGGCGGGTTTTCGACGATGCTGTTGGTGGCTTCTTCAAGCTGGGCGCAGTAGTCGAGCGCGTTCGGGTCAAGCTCCGTCAGCGTGATCTGGTACGACTGCTCGACGAGGAAGGTCAAGCTGCGCAGCAGCGGGTGACAGCGTTCGTAGGGATTGACACCCTGCCAGCCGGTCGGGCGGCGGTTGATACCGAGCGTCGCGTCTGCCAGCAGCTCAAGGTCGAAGCGCAGGTTGAGGTAAGACGTCGTCGGCGCGTTGGTCGTCGCGCCGATCCAGCCCGGCGGGCGGTTGCCGGCGCCCAGCTGGTCATCTGCCAGCCGCCCCATGTCAAGCACGAGGTCGCCGATGAACGTCGCCGACTGGACGTTGCGATCGCCGCTGTAGCCCTGCGGGCGGGTGTTCAAGCCGAGCAGCTCGTCCGCCAGCCGTTCAAGGTCGCCGCGCACCGCGCCGAGCAGTTCGATCGGGTTGGGCAGGTTGCCGTTTGCGTCGGGCGTGCCAAAGACGATGTTGGACAGCTGATCTTCGATTTCAGCCTGCACGGCGAGGCAGTAATTGAGCGCCGACTCGGGCGTCGTCGGGCGAATGCCGTAGAAGCGGTCGAGGATCACCAGCGTGTTTTGCAGCGTGCGGCTGCAGCGCGTGATGCCGCTTGTGCCGCGCCATTCCGCCGGGCGCTCTCCCACGCCAAAGAACGAGTCCGCCGACAATTCGAGATCGTGGCGCACGTTGCGGACGATCACTTCGGCGGATGCGACCGTCGCGCCGATCCACGTCGGCGGGCGGACGCCGGGACCGAAGACCGCGTCGGCAAGCTGTTCGTTGTCGTACCACACATCGGACACCATCGTCGCCGAGGTCAGTTCGAGGTTGCCTGTCCACGCCTGCGGACGGATGCCGCTGCCGAGGACTGCATCCGCCAGCACCTCAATGTCGGCGCGCGCATCGAAGACCTGCTGTTCAAATGGGTTCGACTGCTCGATGGGGGCTGCGCTGATCGACGTGGCAATCAGGCACAGCAGCAAGGCGAAGATCAGATAACGTCGCATGGGGCGCGTCCCTTCCAAGCGGATAACAGCTACTTGCAATTATATCCGCCCCGACGCACAGGACAATTGAACGATTGTCAGAAGGGAGAAGGGGACGGCGCTACCCCTGCACGAAGTAGGTGCGCCGCAGCGAACGCGTACCGAGCCGTGTCGAGAGCGCCGCGCCCAAACCGACCGAGTTGAGCGCGCCGATCGCCAGCGCATCGAACAGCCAGCCGAAGGGCAGCAGCAGAATTGTCGAGATGACAGCCGACAGCGCCACGCTGCCGACGAGCGCCGCGATCAGCGGGGGCGTCGGAGTCGTTGAGGTGCGGCGGAGAATCCATTCGCCGACGATCAGCGCCAGCGTCACCAGTCCTGCCGCCATCAAGCCGAACAGCGCCAGCCCGATGATCAGGTAGACGGGAATCAGCAGCAAGCCGAGCGGCGGCACGATCGCCAGCGCGATGATCACGCCGACGGTGATGCCGATCGCCAGCGCGTAGGTTGCCAGACCGACGCCGCCGAGACTGCGCGGGCGCGTCCGCAGCGCTTCCTCAATCCGGCTGATCTGGTGCGGGAAGACGACGACGGCGACGGCGGTCGTGCCGACGAGCAGCACCGACCCGATCGCCGCGACGGCGAGCATCATGAGCGGGTTGATCACGCCCGCGATCGCCACTTGCGGGTTGCGCAGCGCGATCAACGAGGCGAACGGCTCGATCGTCCCTTCGTCATTGCACGCCGTCAGGGTGATGTTTGCGCTGTTGTCGACTGTCGGCGCGCACGGCGTGAACGATCCGCCGACGCTGACATCGGACGCCAGCGCGACCGAGTCGCCGTGAACGAGCAGATCGCCGCCGATGCTTCCTGCGAGGCTGCTTTCTTCGATCATCAGCGCGGCATCGCCGTCAACCGACGCCCCGGTTTCGAGCGTCAGCTTTTCACCGATCGCGCTCAGGTCGCCGTCGATCGTCCCTTGTACGCTGATCGTCCCACCGATCAGCGAGGCGTCGCCGCTGACGCGGCTGCCCGGCTCAAGCACAATTGAACTGGCGATCACCACCAGATCGCCGTCGGTTTCACCCGTCAGGCGGTAGCTGTCGGTGATGATCAGGTGGTCGCTGTCGATGATCGTCTGCCGGCTGACCTGCTGCCCGGCGATCAACGCCAAAGCGATGAGCGCGATCACGATCGCAGCCAGTATGGCGAAATTGCGGCGCGTGTGCATCATCTTTTCTCCCAGCGCGCGGCGCTACGATTCCTCATAGTTGCGGGTTTGCCACGCGAAGCGCGCCAGCCAGACAAGGGCGATCGGGATGAGCGCGATCATCAGCGCCGGCGCTTCGGGATAGGTTTCGAGGACGGTTTTCGCGCTCCGCACCAGCGCGTCGAGCGTGTTCATGATCATCCCCAGCAGCGCCACCACCTGCCCGATCAAGCCGCTCAACACGCCCGCGTTGCCGATCGCGCTCAACATCAACCAGCCTAACCCCGCCAGCAGCGGCGTGAGCAGCAGCGTCACCAGCGCCAAGCCGATCGCCAGCGCCAAGCCCGACGTGCGCTTGAGCTGTTCCGGCTGCAAGCCTTCCGCCAGCCGCGCCATGATCTTCAACGCTAACCCGTGCGGCGCGCGTTCCATCGGCGCGGCGCGCAGCAGTCGGTCGACCTGCTTCAACTTCTGAAAGTCGGCTGCTTCGTCGGGGTGCTTGTCAATGCGGGCGTACAGCTCCTGCATCGCCTCGTTTGACAGCCGCCCGTCGAGCGCCTCTTGCATCAAACGTCTCTGTCGTTCGTTCGCCATCACACGTTCTCCAGTAAGGGAGTCATCGGGCCGGACGCCGTCTTTGGATTAAGTTTCTCAGACAGGATTTGTCGCGCACGGAACAGGCGGCTCTTGATCGCGCTTTCGGTCGTATCGAGGATGTCGGCGATTTCCGTATACGAGTAGTCATACCAGTAACGCAGGACGACGGCGGCGCGGTAGTCAGGGCTGAGTTCACCCAGCACCGCTTGAATTGCCTCACTTTGCTCCCTCATGATCGACGCAGACTCCGGTTCCGGTTCATCGCTGCTCAACGACAGGTTGGGCAGCGGATCGTCAATCGACAGCCACGTCAAACGGCGACGTCGGATGCGGTCGATGCAGTGGTTCGAGGCGATGGTCAGCAGCCAAGTCTTAAAGGATCGGGCAGGGTCGTAGCGTTGAAGATTCAGATAGGCGCGCAAAAACGCCTCCTGCGCCGCGTCCTCCGCTTCACCACGATCGGAGAGCATCCGGTAGCACAGGTTAAAGACCGCGTCCTGATAGGTATGAACCAGTTCGGCGAAGGCGTCTTGATCGCCTTCGAGCGCGGCGTGAACCCATTCCAGAACGACCGGATCAGGCGTTGACACGAATCATTACTCCAATCAACGTGTGTGTCATCCCCTCTTGCCTGCGTGGCTTGTTGATAATGTATACGCATGCAGTTTGGGAAAGTTGCAGGCAGCGGGGGAAATCTCGCCGGAGGCTCAAGCCTCCGGCAATCCAGAAACTTATAAGCCGGCTCAAGCCGGCTGTTCAGCCCCGTTCACGGGGCTTTTTCCCCTAGCCCGACGCTCAAAGCGTCGGGTGGAACAGCAGGTCGAACGGGGTGAGGTTTGAGGATGGCTGCGCCTTACAGCAGTCCCGCTTCGCGTTCTGCCTGCGTCAGCGACAGGTCGAAGCGTTCCAGCCCTTCCTGTACCGTCTCGCGTTCGATCATCAGCGGCGGGCAGAAACGGACGGTGCTTTCGCCCGCGCCGAGGATCAGCAGTCCATTGTTGATCGCCGCGCGTTCGAGCGTGTTGCGGACGACCGGCGCGGGCTTGCGCGTTTCGTCGAGCACGAGTTCGACGCCAAGCATCAAGCCTCTGCCGTCGATGCGCGCGTGCTTCATCGTCGGGTGGTGCGTCCGCATCTCTTCGAGCGCTTCCGCGATGTACTCGCCCTGTTCGGTGGCGTTCTGCATGTAGCCGTTCTCGATCAGGTC
>JAEVZT010000367.1 GCA_023392115.1 Chloroflexota bacterium | reverse complement strand
ACGACGGGGCGATCTTCTTGTTTTCGTTCAGCGCCGGATCGGGCGATGGGCGCAAGAACCCGTGGGGCGTGATCGAGGCGTACCGGCGCGCGTTCGGCAACAGCCGCGCCGCCGATAAACCGCTGCTGCTGATCAAGGTGCAGCACAGCGCCCATTATCCCGACATTACGGCGGCGTTAGCGGCGGAACTCGATGCTGTCGGCGGGCGTTTGATGAGCGAGCCTTTTCCGCGCCAGCGCGTACACGACCTCTACTTCTGCGTCGACGCCTTCATCTCGCTGCACCGCGCCGAAGGCTTCGGCTTGGGCATGGCAGAGGCGATGTGCGCCGGCGTGCCGGTGATCGCGACCGCCTATTCGGGCAATCTCGACTTCATGACCCCCGACAACGGCTATCTCGTCGATTATCAGCTGCGCGCGGTGACGGTTGACGATCACCGCTTCCGCCCCGACTTGATCGACTACTACCGACCGGGCATGATCTGGGCAGAACCGGATGTCGATCAGGCGGCTGAGTACATGCGGACGGTCTACGAGCATCCCGACGAGGCGCGCGAACGCGGGCGGCGAGCCGCCGAAACGATCGCGCGCGACTTCAGCCCCGACGCGGTTGGGGCGATCATGGAAGCGCGGATTCGCGCGGCGGTTACGGCGTGATCGCTTCGATCTTGTCGATCACGGCGGGGAGTTCGGCAAATGACGTGATGACGGCATCGGGCGCGACTTCAAGCGTTTCGGGAAGCGCCGGCGCTTTGAGGACGGCGTGAAAGCCGAAGCGCTTCGGGTAGATTACGTCGTCGCGGTAGCTGTCGCCGACGCTGATCAGGCGCGGGCGCGGCGTTCGCTCGCTGTAGCGGGCATAGAAACCCGGATCGGTCTTGAGGCAGCCGGTCAGGTCGGGCATCAGGTAATCGTCGAACAGCAGCGCCATGCCAAGCGCCTTCAAGACCGGCATCTGGTAGCGGCTCAACCCCGCCGACGCGACGACCAGCTTCCGGTGTGGGGCTTTCAGGCGGCGCAGTACGTCGTCAGCGCCGTCGAGGATCGAGATGTACGGCGGACGGGCGTACTCGACGACGAGGTTGTTGACCTTCGCCGGAAGCGCCGCCCCGTGACGGCGGACGACAGTTTCGACAATGTCGTCCCAGTCCATAATCCAGCGCGGATCGCGTTCCGGCTGGCGCAGGCGTTCGGCGTGTTCCGCCAGCGCCTCGGCGAGCAGTTCTTCCTCGCTCAAACCGATCGCCGGCGTCAGGTGGCGCGCGAGGTGTGGAAAGACCGCCGTTAGGAACGGGTTGACGAGGATCGTACCGTCGAGGTCGATAAATAGGATTGTTGGTATCATGGAATCGGGTTTGCCCTTAAAAAGCCCACAGGATAACGGATGATCGCGTTTCTGGGCAAGGCATTGAACATTCGCCGGGAAGAAGGGCGGCGGCTGGTGCTGCTGAGCGCCGTCGTCTTTGTGTTCATCCTCGGCATTACGTGGGCGCAGATCGTCATTCCGGCGGCGTTCGTGGCGCAGGTTGGCTTTGAACTGCTGCCGTATGTCTTCATCGGCGAGGCGATCGCGATCATCATCGGCACGATGATCTACTCGGCGTTCGTCGACAACTACTCGGACGGGCGCGTGATGATCGGCTTGGTCGTCATCGGCGCTGTCGGCGTGGTGATCGGGCGCGTGCTGCTCGACCTCGACTTGATTCGCCCCGGCTTTATCTACCTGTACATGCTGTTCCGCGTCCTCAACGAGATGATCAGCACGCACTTGGGGACGTACATCAACGGCTTTTTCGACACGCAAGCCGCCAAGCGCATCCTGCCGGTCATCTTTTCGGTGCTGCGCGTGGCGATGATCGTTGCAGGCGTGACCGTGCCATTCCTCAACCAGTTCTTCCGCGCCAGAGATATTCTGATCCTGTGGGGGATGACGCTGCTCGGGATCGCGGTCTTGGTCTGGCTGTCGCCGCGCCTGCTGCGCGAGATCAAGCCGCTGGTTGTCAGCACGCCGGCGCAGCGCGCGTCATACATCGACAACGTGCGCGACGGTTTCAAGTTCGTCCTGCAAGCGCCGTTTCTGCGCGCGATGATGATGGCGGCGTTCCTGTCGCTGATCGTGGCGACGGTGCTCAATTACCAGACGGCGAACGTTTTTCAGGAGACGCTGGTCACGACGGCGAATATCGCGAACTTCACCGGCGCGCTCACGGCGATCGGCAGCATCATCACGCTGCCGATTCAGCTTTTCCTGTACGGCTGGATCGTCTCGCGGATCGGCGTCGGCAACACGAGCCTGATCTACCCGCTGACGACGCTCGCGGTCAGCGGGCTGCTGATCGCCATGCCGTCGAACCTGAGCGCCGCCGGGCTGGTGTTCCTCAACCTGAACACGCTCAACGTCGCCTTCCGCGTCATCACCGACAACCTGCTTTACAACGCCGTCCCGAATCAGGTGAAAGGGCGGGCGCGCGCGGTGATCGGCGGCGTGGTCATCCCGCTCGGCACGCTGGTCGCGGGCGTCCTGCTGCTGCTGCCGCAGGTCGTCGATGCCTACTGGTTCCTGCCCGTCATTCTCGGCTTCCCGGCGATCAGCTACCTGTTGGCGGCGCTGATCGTGCGTTCGCTGTACGGCAAGGCGCTGATCAACCTGCTTGAGCGTGAGAACTACTCGCTGATTCTGCGCTCCGCCGGCAATTTCAACTTCAACGACGGCGCGACGATCAGCTACCTGAAGAATAAACTCGGCGACCGCAGCGACCCGAACGCCGTCATCATCACGGCGAGCCTGCTGGTCGAGGGGATGGGCAAAGACGCGCTGCCGCACCTCGACAGTCTGCTGCGCGACCCCGATCCCGAAATGCGGGCGGCAGCCGTCGACATGCTCGTCGACCACCAACTGCGCGGCGAGCCGGTGCGCCGCATCTACGTCGACGCGCTCAAAGATCGCGATTGGCGCGTGCGCAAGTTCGCGCTGCTCGGTCTTGAATGCCTCGCCATGCCGAATGATCCCGATTATCTGGCGGCGGCGGCGCGCCTGCTCGACGACGAGGACGCGCAGATTCGCGCCCATGTCATCCCGGCGCTGCTCCATTCGCAACCGCATCAGGCGGCGGCGCTGGCGGCGCTCAACAGCTTCATCAAGAGTGACGATCCGCAGCTGCGCGCGCTTGGCGCTGAAGTCTTGGGACGCACCACCAACCCCGAAGTCGTGACGATGCTGCTCGAGTGCCTGAACGATCCGGTCGATACGGTGCATTTGAGCGCAGTCGTCGCGCTGGAAACGCTCGTCAGCCGCGCCAACAGTCCGGCGATGCCCGCGGATCGAGTCGCCGCGATGCTGCGCCCGCTGCTCAACGATCACATCCTGCGCACGCGGCTCGCCTGCGTCCGCGTCGCCGGTCGCCTGCCGCCGGAGCAGGGGATTCCGCTGCTCGTCACCGCGCTGCTCGACCGCAGCCGGACGGTGCGCGAGGCGTCGCTTGACGCGCTGGCAACCTGCGGCAGCAACGCCGTTAAGGGGCTTGAGGCGCTGCTCGAGTCCGGCGATGCCAGAACGCGCAACGCGGCGCTGCTGGCGCTGGCGCGCATCGACCGCGACGAGTACGAACACGCGCTCTACGAGGCGATGTCCGACAATGTTGCCGAAATCTACGCCAGCCACAACCGTGTCAGCACGCTTGACGATCTGGCGAAGCATCCAAGCGTTCACATCTTGCAGGCGACGATCGACGAGCACGCGCACGACCTGCTCGACGAAATTTTCGACCTCTTGGGCGCGCGCTACGCCGGTGATGAGGTCGATGTCGTCCGCGAGTCGCTCAGCCGCGACGATCCGCGCGTTCGCGCCAGCGCCATCGAAGCGCTCGAAACGATGATGCCGCCGCAGCTCGCGGCGCTGATCGTCCCGCTGTGCGATCCATCGGCGACACGGGCGCATTTTCTCCAAATTGGGCGGCATAAGTTCGACTATGAGCCGCTGGAAGTCGGCGGTCTGCTGCGCGATCTGGCACGCGATGACGACAATGCGTGGTTCAGGGCGATTACGCTGTTCGCGCTCGGCGAAATGCTGCCACCCGCGGCGGCAGCGGCGAACGGACGGCGCGCGCCAAAGAACCTGCTCGGCATGTTTGCAGACGAGGAGCCGGTCAAGACCGCGCCGGAAACGCCACTCGACGCGCCCCTGCCGCGTGCGACTGTCGAGGCGCTGCTGGCGGAGCGCGCCGAAGACCCGGTCGACGATGTGCGCGTCGCCGTGCGCGCAGCGCGGCGCATGATGAGCGGTCAAACGATGGTCGAAGCACAACGAGAGGGAAACATGCTTTCAGTCGTCGAAAAGGTGATCTTTCTGAAGGGCATTCCGTTCTTTCAGGGGATGACCGTTAACCAGTTGAAGGTGCTTGCCAACGTTTGCGACGAAGAACTGTTCCCCGAAAATGCCATTATCTTCGACGAGGGCAGTCCCGGCGGCAAGCTGTACGTCATCGTCAGCGGCAAGGTCGGCATTGAGCGCGTCAACAAGGCGACGCGCAAGTCGGCGCGTCTGAACACACTGGAAGCTCGCTCGTACTTCGGCGAATCGACCCTGTTCGACAACAGCCCGACGACGACAACCGCGCTGGCGCTGACCGACACGCTGACGCTGCGCCTGCGTTACGAGCCGCTGGTCGCGCTGATGCAGGAGTATCCAGAACTGTCGCTTGAGCTGATCAAGGTGTTGAGCCAGCGCCTGCGTGAGACGAACGAGCAGGTCGCGGCGCTGTCGCGCAGCATGTCGCGCGACCTGCATCAGGTCTATGACAAGCTGTAAGGGGAAGCTGCGGCGCGAATAGTATCAACGGATAAGTTGCCCTCGTGCGCGGTTACGCTTATAGTGGTAGAGCGACCAGTGACCGAAAGGTGACAACATCATGCGAATCAACCGTTTGGCGCACGCCATTCTGTTTGTCCTGTGCTGTGCCGTACTCGTGATTGCCGTTCCCGCCAGCACGTCACCCGCGGATCAACCCGGAACGGGCTTGACCTGTGATGAACTGGTTCAACTGGCGACGACAACCGTCGGCTTTGCCTGTGACACCGTCGGACGCAATCAGGCGTGTTATGGTAACAGCCTCGTCGAAGTCGAATTCGTGCCCGAAGCCAACGCCATTTTCCAGCGTTCCGGCGACCTGATCGAACTGGCGACGCTGCGTCGGCTGAGCACCGCGCCGTTCGACCAGACGACGGGCGCGTGGGGTGTCGCGGTGATCAAGGCGCAGGCGAACCTGCCCGACGCGCTCCCCGGTGAAAACGTCACCTTCCTGATCTTCGGCGACTCGACTGTCGACAACCCGACGGTGGACATGCGCGCTGTGCGCGTCAACACGCGCATCACCAACACCACCTGCGAAGAAGCGCCCGCCGGCGTGCTCATCCAGTCGCCGACCGGACGGCAGATCACGATGAATATCAACGGCGCGGATATCGTGCTCGCGTCAACCCTGCTGCTGACGGCTGAGGAAAACGGCAGCATGAAGATGGCGACGATCGAGGGGACGGCTGTCGTCACGGCGTTCGGCGAAACGCGGATCGTCCCGACCGGTGGCGAAATCGGGGTCAGCCTCGGCGGTGACGATGGGCTAACCGTGATCGGTCCGCCGTCGCCGCTGCGCGGGTTCACGATCGCCGTCGACACCGCGCCGATCGGCATGCTCGAACGCCCGGTCGAACTGCCGAACGCGCTGCCGATCACGCCTGAAGGTGTGGCGATGCCCGCCGGAACTGCCAGCCCATCACCCGCCGTGCAGGTGACTCCGGCAGCGCCCGGCACATGTACGCCGCGCGCCGACTGGACGCAGCGCTACACGGTTCAGAGCGGCGACACGCTTTCCGGCATCGCTGCGCGCGCAGGCGTTTCTTTGAACGATATGGCGGCGGGCAACTGTATCACCGATCCGCGCCGCATCCTCGTCGGGCAGGTGCTGGTCGTGCCGATCCGCATTCCGACTAACACGCCGATCCCGACGGCGACCTTCACGCCGACCGTGACGCTGACGCCGACTCAAGCCGGGATCATCGGTCCTAACCTGCGCGCCGACCGCAACCCGATCGGCTACCGCGAATGCACGATCATCCGCTGGGAAGTCGAGAACATCCGCGAGGTGTATTTCAACGGACAGCCGGCGGTCGGTTACGGTTTCCAAGAAGTCTGCCCGGCAGAAACGACGACGTATAACCTGATGGTGATCCGTTTGGATGGCGTGCAGCAGAACTTCCCGATCACGATTGAAGTGCAGGCGGTGTGCGGCAATTCGGTGTGCGATCCGGGCGAGAGTTACAGTACCTGCCCGTATGACTGCTTGGGGTAGGTACGACCCCTCACCCCCCAGCCTCCTCTCCCA
>JAEVZT010000285.1 GCA_023392115.1 Chloroflexota bacterium | reverse complement strand
TACGAGCGCCTACCTGATTCGCCGTCTTATCTACCGACGCTGGCATTCGTCGACGGCACGCTCGAAGGCGCGCGCGAAGAGATTGATGCCGTGATCGCGCTGGCGAACCGGCGCTTGTAAGGTGAATGAACGACGAGAGGAGTCAACATGCAAACGAATGTTATCCCGGTGGACGGGATGGTCATTACCGAAGATACAACGCTCGCTCCGGGTGTGTATCACCTAGAACACGGCATCACGTTTGGCGCAGATGGCATCACGCTCGATGGGAGCGGCGCGCTGCTCGTGAGCGGTCACCATTCGGGCGCAGCAGTCCACGCCAAGAACCGGCGCGGCGTCACAGTCCGCAACCTGTCGACGAGCGGCTTCTATCATGGCGCGCGCTTTGACCATTGTCAGGACGTGACGCTCGCAGATCTGCGCGTGCGCGACACCGCGGAAATCGAAGGCATCGACACGTTTCTCTACCTGTGGCTGCCGATCGAACAGGTTTACAGCGGCGCGGTGCTGCTAAACGACGTGCAGGGTGGGGTAGTGCGTAACTGCGATCTCCAGCATCAGATGAACGGGGTGCTGCTCTACGGATGCTCGCGCGTGACCGTCGAGAAGAACAACGCCTCATTCAACAGCGGCTGGGGCGTGTATATGAGTGGATCGAGCGACAACATCATTCAGGATAACCGGCTCGACTTCTGCAACCGAGTCTACCGGCGACCGGAAAACGGCTCCATCCGCGTCGAGGCGGATGCGTCGGGGATTGTGCTTGTCATGAGTTCGAGCCGCAACCAGATTCTGCGCAACAGCTGCCTGTGCGGCGGCGATGGCATCTTCATTGCCGGATGCACGCCAGATGGCGAACGTACCACCTGCGACGACAACCTGATCGAGGACAACGACTGCCGCCTTAGCCCGAACAACGCCATCGAATCGACGTTTTCGCGCGGCAACATCTTCAGGCGCAACGACTGCAGCCGGTCGAACTACGGCTTCTGGCTCGGCTATTCGTGGGACAACGTGCTAGAAGACAATCACATTGAGTTCAACCGCTGGGTTGGCATCGCGATTGAGCACGGGCACAACTTCACGATCCGGAACAACCGCATTCTGACAAACGGCGAAGGGATACGCCTATTCACGCGCGGCGGCAAGGTGCTGGAATCGTGGCCCGGTTGGGAAGTGTCCTACGATTTCACCGTTGAGGACAACCGAATCGAGAATAACGGTATTGGCTTTAACGGCTACACGGGCGCGGAGATCAGCGGCATTGACGGGCGGGGCTACCGTCTGCATCGCAACCAGTTCCGCAACAACCGCGTCGGTGCGCGCTTCTACCGAGTGTACGACATTGACATCGAAGAGAATACGTTCGAGAAGAATGTCGAGCAGGCGCTGCTGTTGATTGACAAGCCGGGAGTTCATGTCGGCGAGAACCAGTTCATCGATAATCAGGCGATTGCCGCCGAACGCGAGTCCTGATCTTGCTCATAAGCCGATTTCCGCCATGATCGGCGCGACGGCAACGGGCTGACCGGTTTCAATGGAGCGGCGCACCGCTTCCATCATACAGAACACGGTCAGCCCATCGCTGAGATCGGGAGCGTGATCACTTCCCTCGAGCAGTGCCAGCGCGAAGTGCTCGGCGTAGTTGGCGAATTCGCCGTAGTGCATACCGTGAACTTCGTTGTTGAAGTAATAGCCGCGCTGGCTGTAAAGCATATCCTGTTTGATTTCTACCCCGTCTCGCTGCGTGGCATAGAGGCGCATGTCGTGGTACTGCGCCATGCTCGTGCCGTCTGAGCCATAGAGTACTAACTCGATGGCATTGCGTGCTGAAGGCAGCTCGTGCAGCCCGTAGTGACCGAGCGCGCGTCCAAGCCGACCGTCGGCGGTGCGGACGCTGACACTACACACATCGAACGAACGCACGTTGTAGCGCCGCCCTAGTGCCGAGTACGTGCCGTATGCGAACACTTCATCGGGCGCGCCGAGATACCAGTAGAGTAGGTCGATCGGATGGCTCATGCCAAGAAAGACCCAGTCAGTCGTATCGACCGCCCACGGGCTCTTATCGTAATACCAATCCATGCGGTGAATGTAGTGCGCGTCCGCCAGTTCGAGCGCGCCGATCTCGCCTTGCTGATAGGCGGCGCGCTGCCGGAGAAATGACCCGAAGAAGCGTACGCTCTGCCCGACAAGCAGCTTGCCGCCGGTGCGCTTGGCGGTGGCGACAAGCGCACGAGCATCGTCGAGCGAGTTCACAAGCGGCTTCGTGCAGATGACATGCTTGCCCGCTTCCCACGCCTGCCGAATGTGCTCGCCGTGATACTGGTCGGGTGTGTAGATGGCGACGATATCAACATCCGGTCTGAGCAGCATCTCGGCGTAATCAGTTGTATAGAAGACATCCGGGTCGTCAACTCGCGCCTCGGCGATCTTTTCGGGGTTGAGATCGCAGGCGGCGACAACGCGGACGTGCGGCGCGCGGTAGATCGACTGCGCCATGACGCCAACCGTCGGCGGTATCGGTTGATTGACTGCTTTGAGTAACGTTCGACCTTCATGCAAGCCGATGATACCGATTCCAAGCTGCCGTTGTTCCATGACGTCAGAATCCCCCGAACGGATGATTTCGCAATGAGACATCCGGATTATAATCAGGCTAGGGAAACAAGCAAAGGTATAGACATTATGACCACAATGACTTCCCGCCAACGGATGTTGACAGCGCTTGAGGGTGGCGTTCCAGATCGCCTGCCGGTGACGACGCATCACGTCATGCTGTCATTCTTGGAAACGCACCTAAACGGCATCAGCTATCCCGAGTTCTTCGACCGCTTCGGGATGGATGCATGGCACTGGACTGTGCCCTACAAGCCCGACATTGCCAACGGCGAATACTTCGATCCGGAACAGACTTTCGTCCATCCACTCGATCACACGCGTCGCGTAGTGTCCGACCAGTGGCGTATCGAATACGAACCGATCGCCGATCCAGACTACAAGACGACGCGCTACCACTTTGTTACGCCGCGCGGAACTCTGTCGATGGTCTTGCAGGGCAACCAGCATACGGATTGGGTGGTCGAGCCGCTGATCAAGGAAAAACGAGACATCGAGCTGATCGCCGATTACGTGACACATCCAAAGGTTGATGTGGAAGCTGTCAACCGGGCGGCGGATGCCTTGGGCGAGCGCGGTTTGATCCGCGGTCACATCTGTTATTTCGACATTTACGGTCAGGCGGGATGCTGGCAGGACGCGGTCGAGCTGGTCGGCACGGAGCGCCTGATCCTCGAAACCTACGACGATCCACAGTGGGTACACGAACTGATTACGATTTTGCAGGAGCGCAAGAAGACGTTCATCCGCTCACTTGAGGGCGCGCGCTACGATGTCCTTGAACTGGGCGGCGGCGCGGCGTCCTCAACCGTCATTTCGCCGCGCCTGTTCGACAAGTTCGTCGCTCCCTACGACGCGGAGCTGATCGCGCTGGCGCACGAAGTCGGGCAGCGCATCGTCTATCACACCTGCGGCGGCATGATGCCGCTGCTTGAGCGGATCGCAGACATGCAGCCCGATGCAATGGAGACATTTACGCCGGTCGAAATGGGCGGCGATATGCGGCTCGCAGAAGCGAAGCAGCGCATCGGCGACCGCGTGTGCATGATCGGCGGTTTTGACCAGTTTCATTATTTTGTCCGCTCGACGCCCGAAGAAACACGGGCTGAAGTCCGGCGCTGTTTTGAGGAAGCGGGTGCAGGCGGCGGCTACATCCTCAGTCCGTCGGATCACTTCTTCGAGGCGGACTTGAACCTGCTTGAGGCATTCGCAGACGAGGCGGCGCGCTGTGTATACGGTTCATAAGCCCGAGATCATCGAAATCGGCGTGCCGATCGAGGAGATAGAAGCGCGGCGCGAGCGCGTGGCGAAGGCGAAACGGTTCGAAATGCCCGATCGCGTGCCGGTCATTCCGGCGATCGCGCACCGCTTGCTTGTGCCGCAGGTCGGCGTGCGCTTTGCCGATTACTACGGCGATCCAGAAACGATGTTGCGGACGCAGATTCTCGGTCAGAAGTGGCTGATGGAGAACATCCGCACCGACGCCCACAGCATCACCGGAGCGTGGGTAGGCGCTTGGACGGATTTCCAGAACACGTTCGAAGCGGGCAGCCTCGGCTGCGAGGTTCACTTCCCACAAGACGACATCCCGTGGGTTGGGGCAGGGTGGGTCAAGACCGACGCCGATCTGCGCAAGCTCGAGGCGATCGACTTCGTTCATACAGGAATCAACGCGCGCCAGCTCGCGTACCGAAAGGCGATGATTGATGTTGCCGACAAGTATCCGGTGCGATTTCAGGGCGGTTCGGTCTTTTACCCCGGCGAGAACCCGGCGCTCACGCACACGTCAGACGGCCCGTTCGGGGTTGCGGGCGACGTAATGGGGCAAATCGAGCTGTTCACCGGCGTTTACGAATGCCCTGAGTTCGTGCGCGAATTACTTCGCATAGTGAATAACAAGCTGATCGAGTGGCTCGACTTCTGCAACCAAGAAGAGGCGCTAGGACAACCACGCGACCTATCGTGGACAGATGATCTAGCAGTGTCACTGTCGGCACAAACTTATCGCGATCTCGTACTACCCGAAGAACAGCGACTCCGCTTCCATTTCGATGGCTATGCCAGTCTGCACATGTGCGGCAAGACAGATCACCTGTTAAGCATCTTCCGCGACGACCTAAAGATCAACGAGCTTCAAGGCTTCGGCTGGCAAGTCGATCTTGACAGGATTGCAGACGAACTAGGCGGGCGAGTCGTCCTACTCGGCAACATCAGCCCAATGTTGATTCACAAAGGTACGCCGGACGAAGTCCGCGAGGCGACGCGCCGGGTGATTGAAAAGCTTGCGCCACTTCGCGGGCTGATCATTCAGGATGGCAACAATATTCCGCCCGGATCGCCACTTGCAAACATCAACGCGATGATGGAAGCAGCAGAGATATACGGACGATACAGGGCATAAAAAGGAGAGGGCGACCCAAAGATCGCCCCCACGTCAACCTGATCGATTGTCGGCTGTGTGCTACTCGCCAGTAGAGTGCCCCTGCTGAGTGACATGCGCATCCTGCGCCATCTTCGCCTGCATCTTAACCGGCGTGTTCTCCAAGAGCCACGCTTCCATACGATCCGCAATCTGCTGTGGCGTCTCCTGATAGCCGTACGTTTGCAGCAGCACCGGAGTCCATTTCTTGCCCCAGCGGATATGGAAGTTCTCATCGCTCCAGTCGTAGCTCACCGCCGCAGCCGAAATATCGTCTTCGATTTCTTCCCAGTGCTCGCGGTTGGCACTCTTTTCCGACATCCCGTTCGGCTCGATGACGGTTGTCAGCAGCGCGTACTGCTCGACAGCGGGAAGCTGCATCATGACGTTGTAAATCTGGACAACCTGCGGCACATCTTCGATCCGCAAGCCAAGCTGCTGCACGCGCACCTGTCCAAGCTGGCTGTGACGCATCTCATCCCACAGGTGACGAGCAACGTTGTGCTGATATTCCCACGGCATTTCGGGGGTCATCCACAGGATCGAGCCAAGCGTTTCGGCAGCAGTCATCTCGTTCAGATAATGCTTGAAGCGCCACAGCCGGTGCGCTTCCGGGTCGGACTTACGATCAGGTTCAAAATCAGCTTCCGGGTCGAAAATCTGCCAGTCTGGCATGCGCTGACATTCCTTCCACGGCAGCAGCAGCGCGTGATCGGCAGGACGCTCCGGTTCTTCCGCTGGCGCTTCCATCCCAGTGATGCCACCGTCCGCCGCCAGCAGCCCGGCGACATAGTCGCGCCACGTCTGGCAGCCGGGATAGTTGGCTTCAATCTGCCCAAGGAACCGTTCCGCCCATGCGACCTGTCGTTCCGCTACCGGAATCACCTTCTCGGCAACCTGCACAGTCGGATTGTCAAAGGCGCTCCAAGTCACGTCGGGGTGACTGCGGTACGCTTCCAACAGCCCCTTCTTGATTACAAGGTAGACGGTTGCAATGACTTCGGCGGTGTTCTGCGCGTTGTCAAGTTCCTGTGCAATCAGTTTGAGGCGCGGACTCAAACTGCGTTCCGGCTGATAAGCACGCAGTTCGCGCAGACGCTGATATAGCATGTCCGCTGATTCGCTGCTTTCCCAGATATGCAGCCCAAACTCGTTCTTCGCTTCCCACTCGGGCACGCCGGGCAGCCAACCCGCAAGGGTTCGCATGCAAGCTCGTTCGAGAAACGCGTAGCGTTTCAGGATTTCGGTATTCTGCTCAATCGTGATGTGACTTGGCTGATCCACGTTTAATATCCTCCCGCTTCCATTACTTCAACGCACCGCGCGCCAGCCCGGAAATGATCATCCGCTGACCGAACAGGATGATCAGCAGCACCGGCACGATCATAAACACGCTCAACGCGCTCATCATGTCCCACGGCTTCGTATATGTCGAACCGGGATCTGTCAATTCGGTTAAGCCAACGCTGAGCGTCTTCGTCGTTACATTATGGGCAAAGACCAGCGGGTAAAGCAACTCATTCCAGCTAATGATGAAGTTGATAACGAACATGGTGAATAGGGCAGGGCGGATCAGCGGCAGGACGACGCGCAGAATGATCTGCGTGGTGCTCGCGCCGTCAATGTATGCTGCTTCCTCGATCTCCGCCGGAACCTGCTTGATGAACGACACCAGCGTCATGATCGTGAACGGCAGCATCAGGCTGCTCATCATGACGATCAAACCGTGATGCGTGTTGACGAGTCTAAATGTGTTGAAGGTCTGAAACATCGGCACAAGCACGGCGATCTGCGGCAGCGCGACTGACAGGATAAGCCCGATATAGATAACGCTGCTGCCGGGGAAGCGAATACGCGCTAGAGCGTAGGCTGCCATCCCTGCCGCAATCACCGAGACCGCGGATGAGCCAAGGGCGAAGATGACCGAGTTGCGGAAGTAGGTTAGGAACGGGAGCGATTCCATCATGCGCGTGTAGTTGTCGAAGGTCGGCGCGCTGGGCCAGTAGGTCGGCGGGATGCTGAAAAGCTCCTGCGCCGGCGTGATTGACGAGACAAAGATGAAGTAAAACGGCAGACCGACGATGACGACAAAGATCGCGAAGCAAACGTAGAGCAGGACGCTCTGTCCATAGCTGCGGACGAGCCCGCGAGCGCTCAGCGACGGGTTCCGGCGTGCCTGTTGGGATTGCGATGCGACATGCGCTGACATGCGGTCTTTCCTTTCAGGCAGAAACGTCGAAGCGCCGGAACAAGTACAAGCCAACCGTACCAATGACGGCGACGATGCCGACGAGCACCATACTGATCGACGCGGCATAGCCATAGTTGAGCGAGTTGCTTTCAAGGTAGATCTTCTGCGCGACAACGGTCGTCGAAAAGCCGGGACCGCCGCCGGTCATCAGGAAGGGCAGGTCGAAGACGGCGATCTGCCAGATGACCATAAACATCCCAGTCGTGACGATGATCGGCAGCAGCATGGGGATGGTGACATGGCGCAATGACGTCAGCCAGTTCGCGCCGTCGACTTTCGCGGCTTCATAGAGTTCGCGTGGAATACCCTGTAGACCGGCAAGCAGCACGAGGGCAACGAACGGCGTGCTTTTCCAGATTGCCACCCAGATGACCGCGAGTTTTGAATTGTTCGGGTCGATCAACCAACGCACGTTGACGCCGAACAGAGTGCGTGTCAGGTCGGGGATCATGCCGAACTGGTCGTCGAACATCCAGCGGAAGCCAAGCGCGGCAACAGCCATCGGGATCGCCCATGGGATCAAGACGAGCGTCCGCGACAGAAAACGCAGGCGGAAAGGGGCATTAAGCAGGTGGGCGAGCGCCAACCCGAGGACAATCTGGCATAGTGTCGCGCCGAAAACGAAAAGAATGGTGAAACCGATACTCGCCTGCACAACCGGATCGCTGCTCAGGCGCTGGAAATTCCCCAACCCGACGAAGACCGGACCTTGGTGATCAAACGCCGGGTTATAGCGATGCAGACTGAGATATGCCGTTTGCAGAAACGGGTAGAACGCAGTAAAGCTGCGCAAGCCTACAGCGGGCAGCAGCAGGATAACAGCGACAATGTAGAAGCGCCGCCGCAGCGACAAGCGGGCGAAGGGAAGCCGGGGTGCGTCGAGCGACGCTGGTTTAGTCGTCATAAGGAACTCATCTGGTTTTCTTGAGCGCGGCAGGTCGTGGGGCATGCCATGGCGACATACCCCACAATCCATTCATTTCCGTTCTTACTGGTCGAGCGCGGCGATTAGGTCTTTGCCCTGCTGCAGCACATCCGACAGAGACGCCTGATTGGTTAGGAACAGCGACGCCATATCGTCGACAACCGTCTGTGCTTCGGCAACGCGAGGATGGAAGGCGCGCGGCGCGAACACGTCGTTCTCGGCGTACAAACCCATCGCGGCGATCAGTTCGTCGTCTGTATCCGCCATCGCTTCCAGAATCGAGGCGCGCGGGGTGAGCAGGAAACCCTGCTGCTGGGCGAGCTGCGTCGCGACTTCCGGCGAGGTCAGGTAGCGCAACAGTTCCTGCGCGCCTTCCGGATTTGGCGCGTAGGTCGGGATCGAGTAACCCCAGCCACCGATCCAGCTCTTGCTGCCCGCGGGACCCGCCGGCGGCAGGGCGATAACCGCCTTTTCAGGCGCGTACCAATCGGCATTATCTTCGGCGACCGCTTGGAAGAAGGGCCATTGACGCATGAAAGCGATGCTGTCCGACAGGTACAGATTATTCTGGGCAGTATAGTCCTGATTGAGCG
>JAEVZT010000277.1 GCA_023392115.1 Chloroflexota bacterium | reverse complement strand
CTCGAAACCAGCCACAGCCGCATGTTCCTAAAAGAGCACAGCGTCAGCGGGTGAAGTAGACCCACAGGCTGACCAGCAGCGCGAACGCGGCGCTTGCCGCCGCCAGCTTCACAAAAATGCTCACCTGACTTTCGAGAACCGTCAGCTGGTGGTCGATCTGGCTCTCGTCGGGAATCCCCTTGAGGTGACGGTAAATCCAGCCGAGCGGCACGCGCATGATTGGCAGCGCCAGCAGCGCCCACACCAGATAGCCAAGCGCCAGCAGCAGGAAGGTCGGCAGCCGCCCGTCCTGCAAGAACGGAATCATGGCAAAGGAAACAAGCGTCGTCCAGATGAACATCAGCAGCGTCTTAACGTAGCGCAGCACCAGCCGCCGCAGGTAGAGGACATGGCGCACGAGGGACACCTCGCTCGTCGCCACTTCTTCGACCAGCCGACGATCGAGCGTGCGCGCCAGCCCAAGCGCCGCGTTGAAACGCTCAATCGTCTGCCGGTCGGCGTCCGCCGGGATCGCCCCGCTGGCGACCAGCATTTCCCAGCGTCGCGTCGATGGGATGATGTCGCCGTCGGTACATTCGATCGTCTGGTCGAAGTAGACTTCGCGCTTCTCCTTGCTGAACGGGATGGCAAAGTTCACCGATTCGGTCTGGTACTGGTATTCGAGGATTTTCGCTTTCACCAGCGGCGACTCGTCGGGCGAGAAGGCGATGCCGCCAAGCGCGAACGACGGCGTGATCAAACCGGGCGAGAAGCCGGGCGTGTAAATCGTGAAGTAGAAGTGGATCACGTCCTTGAGCATCAGGTAGAGCGAGTACAGCGGAATGCTCAGCGACAGGACGAACGGGTAAAACAGAGACAGGAACAGCACCATGCGCAGTTCATCGGACAAGCCGCCCAGCGTCGGGAACGGGTCGGCGGCGTGCGCCAGAAACACGTTGATGACGACGACGATCTGATCCTTGAAAAACACCGGCAGCAAGATCAACAGCCCCGCCCCGCCGATGAACGAGGTGGCGATGCGGTGCAGTGTCGACAGGCGGACTTCGGTGCGCTGGAGATACGCGCGCATCGCCTCACGGTCGGTTCTGGTAAATTCTTCATCGCGAACCTGCGTCGAAAAGCCGCTGCCGGCTTCCGCTGCGTCTGGCATGGGGGTCATTCTAGTTCCTGTGTCGAATTGGTGAAGGTAAACGGAATGAGGGCGCACGTTACATCGTGCGCCCTTTAGAGCAGTATAGGCTGGTTCATGGGGATGTCAACGGGGAAGCAGATGCCGGCGCCGCGCCCGACTCGACCGCCGCTTCCTGCGCGACTGTTCCCGCCGGCACGCTCGGCAGCTTCTCTGACAGCGGGCGGGCGTCGCCGCTGCGGTAATGCTCCGCCAGCCTGTCGATCTGCTGAAGCTGCGGGACGGTGGGACGGATGAATGGGCGCGCCGCCTTGATCCTTGCCCATGCCTCGCTCGGCGTCAGCCCGGTGCTGACGAGATAGGCTGCCGCCATCGTCGGACCTCTGCCGACGCCTTCCCAGCAGTGGACGTAAACCTGCCCGCCGCGCTCGATCTCGGCGCGGATGAACTCGACCCCCTTCTTCAAATCCTCAAGCGTCGGCGCATGGTTGTCGACGGTTGGCAAGTAGCAGTATTTCGGTGGGGCGTAGCCGGCTGCGTCCGTGTCGTACTCGCCGCGCAGGTTGACCGCCGCCGTCACGCCGCGCTCTTGCAGCGTTTCCCAGCCGCCACGCGTGAACTGTCCGCCGACGTGCAGATTCGACGTAACGCGGCTGAAGCGTTCGAGCGGCGCGCCCGTCACGCGGCGAATGATCTGGTCGACGGCTTCGACCAGCGTCACCAGTAGTCCCTGCTTGCGAAGCTGCTGGAACAGGTGCAGCGCATGTTTGATCGGATTCGGTTCGCGGACGTCCTTCGTCGTCGCGATGACTTCCGGAATTTCAGGCTTATGCAGCTCGACTTCCGGGTTCTGAATCGGCACAATGGTCTTGCGCTCTTCTGGAGTCATGACGTTGCCCTTTTGACTTCGCCCTTCACTTCGTCGACCGTCGCCGGGTTTGGCACGATGACGCGCAGCGACTGCGGCACGACCGAAACGCTGACCGGCGTCGGGTCGATCACCTCGCCGTCACATTCAATGCTCTGCGGCGGGTCGGCTTCGAGCGTGATTTCGCGCGCCTGCCAGTGAGGCAGGCTGTCGGTCAGCCCGACGGCATTTGCGGCGACGTTGAGCGCCGTCCCGACATTCATTGAAGGCAGGACGACGACGTCGAGCAGTCCGTCGTTGACGCTGATCGCTTTCGAGAGCGACAGTCCCGGAATGCCGAGGTTGCCCGAATTGGCGATGAAACACGCCACGCCCTCGACCTCGACTTGTTCGCCGTCGATCGTCAGGCGGTAGCGCGACATCTGCGTTTTTGGAATAGCTTGCAGCGCCGCCAGCGTGTACGCCAGCGCCCCCATGCGGTTTTTCGCCTCGCGTTCTGTGGCTTTGGTCGTTTCGGCGAAAAAGCCGATCCCCAAGCGGAGCATGAACAGTTGATCGCGGACGCGCCCCATGTCGAGCGTGCGAATTTCGCGCGCCTGACCGCTGACCAGCGCTACCGCCTCGGACAAATCGCCGGGGATGCCAAGTTCAACCGACATGACGTTCGCCGTCCCACCGGGGAAGATCGCCAGCGGAACGTTCGACCCGGCGAGCGCGCCGGCGACTTCCATCACCGTGCCATCGCCGCCGTAAACAGCGACCGCGTCAACGCCCGCCGCGACGGCTTCCCGCGCGAACTGCTGCGCGTCGCCCGCCTTCTTCGTCAGGCGCACGTCCCAGTCGATCTCCGCCGTCTGGAAGGCGCGGTTCATCACACCCAGCACCGGACGATCCTGCCCCGATGCCGGGTTGATGATGACATAAATGCTCTTGATCGCCTCGCTCATAGACACCTTTTACTGCGTGACAACCGGCACGCGCGGCAGATAAATTACCTGTCCTACGTACAGCGAGTCGGGATCGGTCATGCAGTTGGAAGTGGCGAGTTCGTCGACGGTGCTGTCGGTTTGCATCGCCAGCAGCCCAAGCGAATCGCCGGTTTCGACGGTATACGTGATCCACCCCTGCGGCGCGATGCAGTTCGGGTCGCTGCCGACGACAGCGCCCCCGCCGCCGGTTGTGCCGCCCGTAAAATCGAGCGTCGGCGTTAGCGCAAAGG
>JAEVZT010000046.1 GCA_023392115.1 Chloroflexota bacterium | reverse complement strand
GATCTGCTGACCGAGAAAGGCGAGCGCGATCAGCGGCGCGCTGAGCAGCCCGCCCCACAAAGCCCCGCTAAGAATACTTGGTCTGTTCACGACACGACTCCAAACTGACTCTTCTTTTCGGGAATGGATTGACGGTGGTCTTAAACCCTGTTACGACCATCGTCGCACATTTAGATGCTTTTTCCGTAACTTTCTTAATAAAATCTAAGGTATTGCGATTGTACCCGGCGTGGTGGCAATTCTGCGCTCCGGCGCGTACAATCGAGCCATGTTTCGCCTGCACACGATGGACGCAAGCCCCCATGATCGTCGTTGATGCACATCAGGATATCGCCTACAACGCGCTTTACTACGGGCGCGATTACCGTAAGAGCGCCTATGAAACACGGCGCGTCGAAGGCGGCACGTCGACGAACGGCATCGCCACCGCCGGTCTGCCGAACGCACTGCTGGGAAGGATCGCCGTCGTCTTTTCGACGCTGTTTGTCGCCCCGGAAGGCGCGCCCGGCATGCTGTCGACCAGCCCGGTTTACAAGACGGCGCGCGAAGCCTACGACCTCGCCTCGCGGCAGTTGGATTACTATCACCGCCTTGCCGACGAAACCAGCCGCGTCCGCCTAATCCGGACGCAGAGCGATCTCGACGCGGTGCTGGCGACGTGGGCGGACGGGAAAGCGTTCGAGGATCACGTGCAGGGATTCGTCGTCCTGATGGAGAACGCCGACCCGATCATCGAGCCGAAGCAGTTCGAAGAATGGTACGAGCGCGGAGTGCGCGTCGTCGGACCCGCGTGGGCAGGAACGCGCTACTGTGGCGGCACGGGGCAGCCGGGAGCGCTGACGAATGATGGGCGCGCGCTGCTCGAAGTCATGGCGAGTTTCAACGCCCTGCTCGACCTGTCGCACATGGCGGAAGAGTCGTTTCTCGAAGCGGTTGATCGTTACGAGGGCATCGTCATCGCCTCGCACAGCAACCCACGCCGCTTCCGTAACACGGATCGCCACCTGAGCGACGACATGATCCGCAGGCTGGCGGAGCGCGACGGCGTGATGGGCATCGTGCCTTACAACCGCTTCCTGAGTGACGACTGGAAACCGGGCGATCCGCGCGCTGACGTGCCGTTGACCGTCGTCGCCGACGCGATCGACTACGTCTGTCAGGTAACGGGCAGCGCGGCGCACGTCGGCATCGGCTCAGACTTCGACGGCGGCTTTGGCTTGGCGAGCATCCCCGACGGGCTGGACACCGTTGCCGACCTGCTCTCCATCGGCGATCTACTGCGTGCGCGCGGGTTCGCCGAAAACGACATCGAAGCGATCCTCGGCGGGAACATGCTGCGCAAGCTCCGCCAAACCCTGCCGGTGTAGCATGATCGGACTGGCACAGCTAGGAATCGCGATTGGCGCGCTCGGCGTCGTGCTGACGTTCATCGGGTTGTTCCCGAGCGTGATCGGGTTCGCCAACCCGGTCGCGGGCGTCGGCATCGTCCAGTTCAGCGCGATTCTCAGCGGCTTCACCGTGCTGATCTTCGGCGCGCTGCTTTACGTCAAGTTCTCGTTTTACGTCGGGCGTGCCGCCAACCTGTCACAGCAGATCGGCATCCGGCTGGCGCTGACCGGACTCGTGCTGGCAGGCATGGTCGGGCTTGCCGACGTGCTTGGCTTTGGTTCGCACCCGCGCGGCGAGGGATCTGACGTCTTTTTTGGCAGCTTGCAAGCGGCGGGTACGCTCGGCGGCTTTTTCATGGCGTCAATCGGCGTGATGATCTACGCGCTGACCGGGCAGCCCCCTGCCGATGACGAAGAACGTGAAATTTCCACCAACTAAGCGCAATCTATACGCTTCTTGTTATAATATATAGCGTTGTGTCTTTCGGTTCGCTGTCGGCTCAGTGAATTCACTGATCTTTTCTGCGCTCAGGAGGTTTTGCATGCGCAAAGTAACTGGGTTAGTAGCAGTTCTTGTATTACTCCTCATTTCAGTATTCCCTGCTTTCGCTCAAGAGCGTCCGTCCGTCCTTGAGTTCCTCGAAAACGATTCTGATCAACGCTTCACCACCCTGCTCGAAGCTATCGATGCGGCGGAACTGCGTGAGATGCTTGAAGAAGAAGGTCCCTTCACGCTGCTCGCGCCGACCAACGACGCCTTCGCAGCAGCGCTTGAAGCGACAGGACTTTCCGCGGAAGACCTGCTGGCGGATACGGAAACGCTCGCGGACATTTTGCTGTACCATGTCGTTCCCGGTCGCTACTTCTTCCGCAACCTGACCGGCGGACCCACATTGGAGAGCGCCCTGTTCGAGGAACAGGTGACGTTCGACCTGACCGACGGCGTCTTCACGGTCGAGGGCGCGAACATCCTCGACGTTGACAACATTGTCTCAAACGGCGTCGTCCACGTCCTCGAAGGCGTGATGCTGCCGCCCGCCGTCGCCGAAGGGCTCGGCGTTGAAGCCACCGAAGAAGCCACCGAAGAAGCAGCCGAACCGGAAGCCGAAGCGACGCCCGCCCCGGCAGCCGCCGCTGCTCGCCCTGACCTGATCGCCCTGCTCGAAGCCGACGCCGATGGGCGCTTCACGACGCTGCTGACGGCGATTAACGCCGCGGGACTAACGGAAACGCTCAGCGGCGATGGTCCCTTCACGCTGCTCGCGCCGACCAACGACGCCTTTGTCGCGGCGATGGAAGCGACAGGACTCTCGGCGACCGACATTATCGCCAACCCCGATATGCTGTCGCAGATCCTGCTCTACCACGTCATCCCCGGTCGCTACTTCTTCCGCAACCTGACCGGCGGACCGACGCTCGACAGCGCGCTTGAGGATGAACAGGTGACGTTCGACCTGACCGGCGGCGTATTCACGGTACAGGGCGCGAACATCCTCGACGTCGACAACATCGCGTCGAACGGCGTCTTCCACGTCCTCGAAGGCGTGATCCTGCCGCCCGCGCTCGCCGCCGAACTCGCGCCCGCCGAAGAAGCGACGCCGGAAGCCGAAGCGCCGCCCGAAGCGCCGCCCGCCCCGGCTGCGGAAACCAGCCGCCCCGACCTGATCGCCCTGCTCGAAGCCGACGCCGATGGGCGTTTCACAACGCTGCTGGCGGCGATCGACGCGGCGGGCTTGACCGAAACATTGACCGGCGAGGGTCCTTTCACCGTCCTCGCGCCGACCAACGACGCATTCGCCGCGGCAGCCGAAGCAACCGGCTTGTCGGCGGACGCGCTGATGGCAGACCCCGACACGCTGTCGGAAATCCTGCTCTACCACGTCATCCCCGGTCGCTACTTCT
>JAEVZT010000247.1 GCA_023392115.1 Chloroflexota bacterium | reverse complement strand
GCTTTATGCAGGATGACGAATTTGCGGACGCGCGCCGGTTCGGGCAGCGTTTTGTTGACGCGCTCGACCTCGCGTTTGATCAGGTCGTAGACTTCCGCCTTCTGTGACAGATCGACGAACGTGGTGAACGAGACGCGATTCTTCTCCGCCCAGCGCGCCACGTTGTCGAATTCGATGTTGACGATCGCCGTCACGAAATGCATGTCGAAGCCGCCGACGGTCATCACGTCCTGAATGTACGGGCTGAACTTGAGCCGCCCTTCGATGTACTGCGGGCTGAACTTCTCGCCGTTCGCCAGCTCGATCATGTCGCTGACGCGGTCGAGGTAGATCAGGTGTCCATCCTCATCAAAGTAGCCGGCGTCGCCAGTGTGAAACCAGCCGTCGGCGTCGAGCGCTTCGGCGGTCTTGTCGGGGTCTTTGTAGTATCCGGCGAAGACGGCGCGGCTGCGAATCCAGACTTCGTTGTCCGCCGCCAGCTTGATTTCGACGCCGGGGGCGGGCAAGCCGACGGTTCCGAATTTGATATTGCCGTCATAGTGGAGCGTGTGCGCCTGACACTCGGTCGAGCCGTACAGGTTCTTGAGCGCCACGCCGATCGCGCGGAAGAAGCGCAGTTGATCCGGGCTGAGGGTCGCGCCGGACGTGAAGGCGTTGCGCATCTTCGTCATGCCGATCTTGTCGCGCAACGGCGCGAACACGGCGGCTTCGCCGAGCAGACGCAGCAGCCGTAGGTGGATCGGCACGCCTGTGCCGGCGTCTTCCAAATCGGCGACGCGGTAGGCGACCGGCAGGAACAGGCGGTACAGCATCCGGTTGAGCCATGTGCTGTCGTTGATGCGCATTTGCATCGTGCTGGCGAGGTTCTCCCAGATGCGGCTCGGGAACAGCAGCGAACTCGGGGCGATCTCGCGGATGTCCTGTTGGACGGTCATCGGGCTTTCGGGGAAGTTGACGACGCAGCCGGTCGTCACGTGTCCGGTCAAGCCGAGGCTCTGCTCGGTGATCCACGCCAGCGGGCTGAACGAGACATAATTGTCGGTCGGGTAGGTCGGCGCGAGGACGATCGCGTGCTTGTTGCCGTAGATCAGGTTGCGGTGGCGGATCATCGCGCCTTTTGGCAGGCTGGTCGTGCCGGACGTGTAGCTCAGCAGCGCCAGATCGTCGCCGTGTCCTTCGCCGACCCGCCGCTCGAAAGCGTCAGGGTGCGCTCTGGCGTACTCGCGTCCGAGCGCCTCGACCTGCTCGAAGCTCATCAGCCAGTCGTCCTTGTAATTCCACAAGCCCCGTTCTTCCCAGTAGATCACCTTGCGCACGTTGGGGATGCTCTCGCGCAGCGCCAGCGCCTTGTCGCACTGTTCCTGATCGTGGGCGAATAGGAAGACGGCGTCCGAGTTGTTGACGACGTAGCCGAGTTCCTGCAAGTTGGCGTCGGTGAAGATGGCGGTTGTCGCGCCGCCCGCGCTCCAGATGGCGAGTTCCGCCCAGTAGAACTCGGGATCGTTCTCGCCGATCAGGGCGACAGTCTCGCCGCGTTCCAGCCCGAGACTGACCAGCCCCAGACATAGATCGCGGACGTGCTGATGGCTATCGCGCCATGTATACGCCTGCCAGATGCCAAAACGCTTCTTGCGGATGGCGACCCGGTCGCCGAGTTCGCTCACGCGCGCCAGAAACTGCTTGGGCAGCGTGTCGGCGTCGGGCGCGAGCGGGGGGAAATCGATCTTTTCTTTGGATAGATAAATCTTTTCAAAAGTCTTTTCGGCAGCGGACATTCCTTATACTTCCTGTCCCAAGTACGCTTTGATGACGCGCGGATCGCGCTTGACCTCATCCGGCGTCCCTTCGGCGATTTTGACCCCGAAATCCAGCACCATGACCCGATGTGAGATGTCCATCACCAGCCCCATATCGTGTTCGATCAGCACGATCGTCATCCCCTGCCGCTCGTGAATGTCGAGGATGAAACGCGCCATATCTTCTTTCTCTTCGACGTTCATGCCCGCCATCGGCTCGTCGAGCAGCAGCAGCGTCGGCTCAAGTGCCAGCGCCCGTCCCAGCTCGACGCGCTTGCGCAAGCCATAGGGCAGGTTGCCAACCGTCACCTTGCGAATGGCTTCGAGTTCGAGGAAGTCAATGATCTTTTCGACGGTTTCGCGGTGGGCGATTTCTTCCTGCCGTGCTCGCCCGAAAAACAGCGCGCCGGTGAGCAGGTTCGCCTTCATGTGGATGTGACGCGCCGCCATCAGGTTGTCGAGCGTCGTCATGTTGGTATACAGGGCGATGTTCTGGAAGGTGCGGGAAATGCCAAGCCCGGCTCGGCGGTAGGCGGGCAGCTGGGTGATGTCCTGCCCTTCAAAGAAGATCGATCCCTGCTGCGGGCGGTAAAAACCATTGATGCTGTTGATCAAACTTGTCTTGCCCGCGCCGTTGGGACCGATGATGGCGAAGATTTCGCCCGTGTTCACTTTGAAATCGACGTTCTGTAACGCCTTGATGCCGCCAAAACTCAAAGAAATAGCGTCAACGTGCAGTTTGACCGCAGCCGTCATCCACATGTCCTAATAGTAAAAAATAACAGTTAATGTTTTGTTCGATGTGTCTGAAGCGATTGTATACCAGATGTTTCCGCCGGGTCAAGCAAACGGAGAAACCCGACGATCGAGGACGCGCACAAACCCCTCAACCCCCCAACCCCCTTCTCCCACGCAAGCGAGGAGAAGGGGGAGC
>JAEVZT010000244.1 GCA_023392115.1 Chloroflexota bacterium | reverse complement strand
GTTGACGCCTTGAAAAAGCGGCGGAAGATGCGGTAGTAATACAACTCCTCCTTCGAGCGAATGGTGTGTCCGGTTTCCTCGCAGACCTCGTGAATCTCTATCTTGAATTGCGCGTTATCGATCGTTTGATCGGCTAGGTGCGCGAAAACGTGCGCCGAGCCAGCGCCAACCGAGAATTTTTCCTTCGCTCGCCAGACGATCTCCGGCGGCAGCATGTCCTCGAACGCCTTGCGCAGCACCCATTTCTCGATCTGGTCGTCGCCGTACAGCTTTTGCTCGAGCGGCACCGAAAACGAAAACTCGACGAAACGCCGGTCGAGGAACGGGACGCGCCCCTCTAAGCCGTGTACCATCGTCATCCGGTCAAGCCGCTGGCAGTTGCGGTTGTGCAGTTCGGACATGATCTCGACAAGCTCACGTTGAAGCGACTCCGGTGTTCCAAATGCTTTAAGGTAGTTGTAGCCGCTGTACAATTCGTCTGCTCCCTCGCCGGAGAGAGCGACAGTCACATGCTGGCTGGCGAGCCGCGCGAGGAAGTAATTCGCGACCGCGCTTCGAACCAGCGCAGGATCAAACGACTCGAGGTAGTAGATGATCTCCGGCAGCGCCTCGATCATCTCGTCTTCGGTGTAAATGTATTCGTGATGGATCGTGCCGATATGACGCGCGACCTCACGCGCTGCGGCAAGGTCGCGACTGCCGTCCATGCCAACCGAGAACGAATGCGTTTCGGGCTTATCGCGCGCGACGATCGCGGCGATGATGCTGCTGTCCAGCCCCCCGCTGAGGAACACGCCGAGCGGCACATCGGACATCAAATGGCTGTGAACTGCCGCTTCCAGTTCAGCGCGCACTTCAGCCGGCGACACGGGACGTGATGCGTCCAACGCCTGCTGCGCGGCTGTTTCAAGATCATAGAACTGGTGCAGCCCATGCTTGCTGCTGTACCAGTGTCCTGCAGGGAATTCTTGCAGCTCGTCGACGATGTCCTGCAGCGCCTTGATTTCCGACGCGAAGTAGAGCGTTCCGCCGTCCCAACCGTAATACAGCGGCTTGATTCCGATCGCGTCGCGGGCGAGGAACAGGTCGTCGCCATCGCGGATCGCGAACGCGTACATTCCTTCAAGATGCCGTATCACGTCGAATCCGTGACGGTCGTATACGGCGAGGATGTCTTCGCTGTCAGCCCGCGTCTTGTATGGGTAATCGGCGTATGCTTCCCTTAACTGAGGATGGTTGTAAATCTCCCCGTTACAGACGAGCCATCGCGTGCCCGTCGCATCTGAGATCGGCTGCTGACCGCCCGCAACATCGACGATGGCGAGGCGCGCGTGACCTAAGTAGCCATCATCAAACGGACGGATTACCCGCCCGTCGGGTCCGCGATGCTGAATATACTCAAGCGACTGCTGTGAACCGCGCCAATCCTTTCCGTGTGCGCCTGTGATTCCACACATTGTTCTCTCCCTACAACGGCATCCGGATGATATCTGTCTCAACCAACTGCGTAATTTCTTCTATTGACAGTCCATCCAATCCCATTCGTTCGAGGTTGCGCCCGCGATAGCGATAATCCGTACCGTGCATGATGCACGCGAGATCGATCAGGGTTTCGATCCCGCGCACGTCGACGCCGAAACGACGTCCAAACGCGGCAATCGGCACGAGGCTGTAGGGAACATCCTCAAAAACATAGCGGTGATGCGGCGAGCTCGGCGCGTTAATGCCGTGATAACCCGGATTGGCATGGATCGCGTCGTGAAGCGTGTGACCCTGCGCGGAATAAGCGCGCGCCAGCCACTCGGTCGCCGACTGCGCGCGCACGCCCATCGCCGTCGCGACGGTGACACGTTCCCGATCAACGCGCTCGAGCACGCTGGCAACAGACGGCGTCACGCCGTCGATGTAAAACTGGAACTCGCCCTGCGAATACTCGATCCAGCCCGCGTTGAGCAGCGTCAGCGCCGGGTGAAACACCGCGCCCATGTTGTTCAGGCTGGTGTAGAGGACGTTGCGCGCTGCCGTAAACTGCGGATAGACCGGTTTCAGGACGGCGAGTGCGTCGAGCGTCCTGCACGCCGGAAGCGCCGCCAGCGGCAGCGAGTTCTTGCGCCGGAAAATGTGCGCTTCGGCAGGTCCGGTGCTCCGGCTGGCAAAAAGAAACGTTTCCGCCTCGGCGACGATGACGTCGGCGGTGCAGTTGTACTTGCGCAGCACCTGACGGAATTCGAGCGCGCCGCCGGTGCGCCCCGGATTGAGAACGACAACCTGCCCGTCCTGTAAATGCGGCGCAATAGCGGCGGCAACGTCATAGTGACCGGACGCCGGCACAACCACCATGATCAGCTGTGCGCCGTCGAGCGCTTCCGCTGTATCGCTTGTTACGCGCTCAATAGCGCCGAACGCCGTGCGCCCATCCCAAAAACTTAGTTCGATACCGCCGCGGTCGGCGATCGTTTCAATATGGCTGTAAGTGCGGTTATAGAGCCGGACAGGGAAACCGCGCGAGGCGATTTCCGCCGCCATCGCTTTTCCTCCATGTCCTGAACCGATTACGGTGACTTGCATTTCTTTCATCGCGTTTTCCTCAAAGCTATCGGGCTCGATGGTAATAAATCTCGTCATTTTTCGGGTGCAAAGATGGAAGCAGGGCTGCCTCTTTGCACAGTATAATTACACTTTGAAAAATGACCAGAAATCAATAACATTTAAAAAGTACGAGTTCTGTAACAAGTCGTCACGCTTGTGCCGCGCGTTGTTATCGTGGACGCAACGTCGGCGTCGACAAAAAAACAGCCCGATCGCATGATCGGGCTGTTCCTAATTTGAGATGCTAGAACGTGCGTGAATACCCTGCCCTAGCTTGAAGCATCGTGATGGCTGTGCGGACAGCCGCCTGCCAACTTGCCGGCTGCCGCCGCATGGTGTGCATGCTGGATAGGCTTGCGGCGGTAGCGGACGCGCACCGGCGACGGGTGATTCGCGCCGTGCCCGGTGACGACGCGAATATCACTGCTGAGGAGTTCGGCGTCGAACTGCTGGAAGAACAGCGACGCGATGATCGCCATTTCATTCTTGGCGAAGTTCATGCCCGTACACTTGTGGACGCCACCGCCGAAGCCGACGATCGCGAACGGATTCTTGCCTTCGCCGCGCTCCGGCGAATAGCGCAGTGGATCGAACTGCTCCGGATTTTCAAACACGTCGGGCAGCATGTGCGACGTCGCCGCGCTGACCATGATCCGCCAGCCGGCGGGGATTTCGTACTCGCCAATCATGATAGGTTCGGTGACGGTGCGAATCTGTGTGTCGGCGGATGGGCGCAGGCGCGTCGTCTCGTCAATCGCCCAGTAGAGATGCTCAAGCTGGCTTAACGTGCGCCCGTCGAGCGGCGTTCCATAGCCGACGTGCGCTGCGATTTCAGCCTGCACGCGCTCGAGGTAATCGGGGTGCTGGAGCAGCAGCGCCAGCAGCCACGCCGCCTGTCCCGCCGTCGTCTCGTGTCCGGCGAAGATCAA
>JAEVZT010000242.1 GCA_023392115.1 Chloroflexota bacterium | reverse complement strand
CCCCGTGAACGGGGCTGAACAGCCCGCTTGAGCGGGCTTACAGGGGGTTGAAACAGCCGTAGGCTTTGAGCCTACGGCGGCACAAAGCCCATCATTATTAAATGTGTCCCGTCTTCAACCGAATTCGAGGAGGGGAGCGAGATTTCCCCTCTCCCCGCTTGCGTGGGAGAGGGGTTCGAGGTGAGGGGTAATTCCACTTACAGCACCGGCGCGTAAGGCTGGCGGGCGATGAACTGTCCGCTGCCATTCGCCCCGTACCAGCCGTTCTGGTCGAGCAGGCGCTTGCCGCGTTGGTAGACGATCACCGGAACGCCCTGCACTTCCATGCCTTCAAACAGATTGTAGTCACAGCGCATGTGGTGCGTCGCCGCGCTGATCGTGTGGCGCTTGTTCGGATCCCAGACGGCGATGTCGGCGTCCGAGCCAATGGCGATCGTCCCCTTGCGCGGGTACATGCCGAAGATTCTCGCCGGATTGGTGCAGTTCAGCTCGACGAAGCGCGACGGCGTGATCTTGCCGCCGTTGACGCCCGCGTGCCACAGCGCGATCATGCGATCCTCGATCGCGGGCAAGCCGTTCGGAATCTTCGAGAAGTCGCCGCGTCCGAGTTCCTTGCCGGGTCGGCGGTAGGTCGGGTCTTGCGCCTCGAATTCTGCCCAATTTCTGCCGCCGTGTTCCGCGACCCATTCCTCGACGGGACCGACGCCGCCTTCAAACCAGAAATCGCAGTGATCGGTGCTGACGACTTGCAGCGTGCCGTCGCGGACTGCCTGCCAGACGACGCCGTGATCGTGCGTCGTGCGGATCGGCGGCGAGCAGACGTACTTCGCGCCGTGAAAATCGGGCTGCGCCAGATGATCTTCCACCGTCATGAAGAAGTACTGGATGCAGGTTTCGCCCATCACCGGGTAGCCGAGCGCCCGCCCGCGCCGCAGCGCTTCGATCGCCGGCTCGCACGTCATGTGGACGACGTACAGCGGACACCCGGTCATGCCGGACATGACGACGGCGCGGTTGGTCGCCTCGCCCTCGATTTCCGGCGGACGCGACGCCGCATGATAAACGGGATCGGTCTTGCCTTCCGCCAGCAGCGCGCTCCGCAGCTCGACTTCGACGTCGCCATTTTCGGCGTGTACCATGACGATCATGCCGTTCTTCGCCGCCTGCTGCATGGCGCGGAAAAGGGTCGTGTCGTCGACCTGAAACACGTTTTTGTACGCCATGAACAGCTTCAGGCTGGTGATACCTTCCTGCACCAGCGACGGGATCGCGTCGAGCACGTCGGGACGCAGGTCAGTGATGCCCATGTGGAAGCTGTAGTCGATCTGCGCCAGCTTGGCTTTTTCGCGCCAGATTTCGAGCGCGTCCTGAAACGTGCCGCCCTTCGGCTGCATGGCGAAGTCGATATGCATCGTCGTGCCGCCGTAAGCGGCTGCTTTGTGTCCGGTGTCGAAATCGTCGTTGCTGTACGTGCCGCCGAATGCCAGATCGAGATGCGTGTGCACGTCGATCCCGCCCGGCAGCAGGTACATGCCCGTGCAGTCGACCACCTCGTGTCCGGTCGGGTCGATGTCGCGCCCCATCAGGGTGACGATCTCGCCTTCGACGAGGACATCCGCCCGCGCCATCTCCCCGGCGGTGATCACCGTGCCGTTCTTAAACAGTGTTCCCATGAAAAGCTCTCCTAAAGTGATGAGTGATGAGTGAAAAGTGATGAGTGAAAGAACATTAGGCTCATCACTTCTACTCTAACTCTATTCGTGCCGTTGTCGCTCTACCGAAGTACGCAGTCCGCCGATAATTTTGCCTACTTCTTCTGCTTGTCGCAGAAGCTGGTCAAACTGTGCCCCATCGATATAGCCAACATCAAATGCGACGTAAAGCTGTGAGCGAACTTCGGCGCATGACGCTTTCGCTATACTGAGAAAGCGGTGGAAGTCACCGGGATTACCGCGCTCATAGCCTTCGGCGATATTCGCCATGATCGAAACGGCTGCCCGTTGAATCTGTCCCACAAGCCCAAAATCACGCGCGAATCGCTCGTCCTGCGTCATCTGATAAATCATTGAAGTGAGATGTCGGGCTTTCTGCCATGCGATCAGGTCTTCAAACCGTTCAATGCGCCCTGAACTCATCCTCGTCACTCGCTATTCGTTACCCATCACTCCTCACATTCTACTCTCTACTCATCCCTCATTACTCTTAACTCATTACTCTTAACTCATTACTCTCTACTCGTTACTCATCACTCTCTGAAACTTCGGCAGGATGTGCGAGCCGTATTCCTCGACCATGCGCTCCTCGTCGCCGCACATCAGATAGATGTTGAACTGGGTCACGCCGGCGGACTCAAGCTCCTTGAGCTTCTCGACGTGGGCGTCAACGCCGCCGAGGATGCCGAAGCTGTCGATGATGTCGTTGCTGATGAAGCCGAGGTGATCGGCGTCCTTGTCGGCGTGGTGGCGATAGTCGTAGCCCTTGCGCCCCTCGATGTAATCCGTCAGCCGCTGCGGGACATAGTTCCCGCTCTTGCCGTAGCGCTCGACCAGATCGGCGACGTGGTTGCCAACCATTGCCGGGAACCAGCGCGTCTGCGCGCGCGCCGTCTCCATGTCGCCAACCCACACCGGCGCGGCGGACATGACGCGGAAGTTCGACATGTCGCGTCCGGCAGCCTTGCCCGCATCCAGCGCCTGATCGGCGAACCACTTCACCAGCCACGGATCGGCGAGCTGGATGATCAAGCCATCGGCGTGCTGACCGGTCGCCGCCAGCGCCTTGGGACCGTACGCCGCGAACCACACCGGCAGTTCATAGCCGTTCGTCCACGGGAACTGCACCGGCGCGAGGCTTTCGTCATACTGAACGGTATCGCCGCGCACCATCGCCTTGACCGAATCGGCGAATTCGACCATCGTCTCGACGTTCAGCGGCTTCTTGCCGAGCACGCGCCGCGAGCTGTCGCCGCGCCCTAAGCCCATGTCGATCCGCCCCCCGCTTTGCAGACCCAGCGTCCCGAACAGGCTGGCGGCGACCGACCAGTCGCGCACGCCGGGGTTGGTCACGCACGGACCGAAGCGCATGCGTTCGGTGTGCTCCATGCACATCGCCATCGTCACGTAACACTCGCGCCACAGCACATGGGAATCAAAAAACCACGCATACGTGAACCCGGCTTGCTCTGCCATTTTGCACAGAGCGACAGTGCGTCGGGGATCAATGTCGCCTTTAAACGTGATAGCAAACTCCATCATTACCTCCCTGTGAGAATGCAACGGCGTAAAACTGTTATACTTTTGTGCGAGTTGTAATCTTGTGCCTATTATATGCCGATTTACGCTCCGCTGCCCACGACGCTTGAGAAAGGGTGCTGCCGATGCAGCTTGACGAGATTCGCGCGCTGTACGACCGTTACCAGCGCATCGAGATCGAGTACGCCGGGACGCGCAAGGAAGTCACGCCGCGCGTCGTGCGCATTATCGAGCAGGACGGTTACGCCGCCGTGATCTATTCGCAGCTTGACGAAACGAACGCCGACGAGACGATCAAGGGCGAGATTGCCCATTTCACGGAACTTGGCATTGCCGAGGGGATGGAATGGAAGCTGTTCGACTACGATCGCCCCGCCGACCTCAAACAGCGTCTGATCGCCCATGGCTTCGTGCCGCAAGAACCGCCCGACGCCGTACTTGTACTTGAGCTTGACGCCCTGCCCGACCGGCTGGCGCAGCCCGTCCGGCACGACATCCGGCTCATCACCGACGCGCGGGGGCTTGACGATGTTTTCAGTATTCAGTCTGACGTCTGGGACGAGGATCATGCGTTCCTGCGCAGCCGTCTGGAAACGGTACTCCAGACAGCGCCGCAAGAAATGAGCATCTACTGCGCCTACGTCGACGGCGTCCCCGCCAGCGCGGGCTGGATTGACTTTGCCGGCGCGCCGTTCGCGGGATTGTGGGGTGGGTCGACGCGCGAGGAATATCGCGGGCGCGGTCTGTATACGGGACTCGTCGCGGCGCGGGCGCAGGAAGCGCGAGATCGCGGCTTCCGCTTCTTGACGATCGACGCCAGCCCGATGAGCCGCCCGATCCTCGAAAAGCTTGGTTTTTGCTTGTTAGCCTTCGCGTATCAATGCAATTATCACAGCAGTACATAGTATAATTGTGCAGTTGTATGTAATCTGGGTTGTGGCGCTTTTCAATGGAAAGAAAAATCGACGAGTCCGCTTTACCCCCTCTCGCGCTGCGGGCTGTCACCTTATGGCGAGCGCTGACCCAACCGTCAGATTCCGTAACTGAACCTAGGCAGCAGCAGCAAGCACGATTCATGGCGTCGCTGCTGCTGATAATCGGCGTGACAGTCCTGTTGATCCAGCCGATCCTCATCCTTGTGAACATCAACGACACCGATGTCGGCATCAAGGCATTGTTCAGCGCCTCTGGTGGCTTTGTCGTGCTTTGGGCATACAGGCAGGCGCGGCGGGCGCGTTTCGTGCTGGCGGAAACCGTGAGCTGCGTCCTCGTCGGCGCGGCGATCCTGATTCTGGCACTGCTCCGGGGGTCGATGGGCATCCCGACGCTCTACTATCTGATCGTCGTCGTCATCTTCCTGTCGCTGTTCGCGTCGCCGAAGGTCGTGCTTGCCGCGCTGGCGCTCGTGCTGATCGAGATGGGCTTCTACGCGTGGCTCATGCCGGACGTCAGCATCCACCAAGTGATCGACGGTCCGGTGACGTTCACGGTGCTCATCACGTTCATTATGATCGTGGCGGTCTATTTCAACAAGCGTGTCTATGAGCAGATGCACGCACGGCTGATCGCCGAGCAGGAGCGCCAGCGAGCGCTGCTTCAAGCGATCCCCGACCTTATCTTCCGCATCAGCGCCGACGGACAGTATGTCGATCACCACCTATCGGAAGATTCGGAACTGCACCCGTACAGCGACTTATTCGTCGGCAAGCGGATTGTTGACGTTCTGCCGCCCGATTACGCCCGAATTCACATGGCAACCATTCGCGAGGTGCTTGCAACCGGCAAGCTGGTACAAAATGATTATCCGTTTGAAATTGACGGGCAGATGTTTTTCCTTGAAGTCCGCACTGCGCGCGCGGGCGCGCATGAAGTTTTCTCGATGGTGCGCAACGTAACTGACCGTAAGCTTGCAGAGAGTCAGCTGCGCGCCAACGAGCACCGCTACCGCGCCCTGTTCGAGCACAACAGTGACGCCGTGTTCATCATCGATTGCTATGGCAGTCACCTTGAAGCGAACCCGCGCGCCATCGAGATGTTCGGCTACACGTATGATGAACTGATCGGCATGCACGTTTCGCAGCTTGTCGATCCCGAGGAACAGCTTGACAGCGATACCGTCTTTGAACGGCTGAGAGCTGGCGAACTACTGCCTGTCTACCAGCGCCGCTTCCGGCACAAGGACGGCAGCGCCATGCTTGCCGAAGTGAGCATCGCCCTGATCCGCGCCAACGACGGCACGCCGCTCCATATCCAGAGCATTCTGCACGACATCACCGAGCGGACGAAACTGGAGCAGGAACGGCTGAAAGGCGAGCGCCTACGCGCCGAACTCGACAAAGAGCGCGAACTCAACAAGCTGAAGAGCGATCTGATGGTTACGATTTCGCACGAATTTCGAACGCCGCTGTCGCTGATCATGACGTCGAAGGAAATTCTCGAACGCTATCATACACAGCTCACGCGGGAGCAGCAGGTACAGCGGATGCAGATGATCAGCGAGCAGGTGCACCACCTAACGCGGATGCTCGACGACATCTCGACATTCGTCAGCCGGTCGCGCCGCCCGGACGATAACTACACGCCGGTCGTGCTCGACCTGCCCGCGTTCCTGAGCCAGACAATCGAGAATTTCCGCGTGCGAATGAATGCGCAGCAGCAAATAGAACTGATCCTGCCCGACGAACTTGGACTGGCGGCGCTCGACGGCGTCCTGCTGACCCGGGCGATCAGCGGCGTGCTGTCGAACGCCGTCAAGTATTCGCCGCCCGACAGCATAATCCGCGTCGAAGTACACTCTGATGGCGCTGAACTCACGATCGCCATCCGTGATCAGGGGATCGGCATTCGAGCCGATGAGCTGGAACACATCTTCGAGCCGTTCTTCAGGGGCAGCAATGTGAACTCAGTCGGCGGCACGGGCTTGGGGCTGTCCATCGTTCATGACGATGTCAAGTTGATGAACGGGACAATCACCGTCGACAGCGCCGTCGATGAAGGGACAGCCTTCACGCTCCACCTGCCGTTCACCGCGCCGCCCGACCCCGCCACCTAGATCGCCCCGTTCACGCGCCTTTTGCTTTATACTGTCCTCAAGACGGCTGGCAGAGACAAGAAGGCGATCCATGAGCAGCGACCTCTCAGTATCACAGGCAGTCACCGATCTCACCAGCGCCGACCGCCGCAAACGGATCGGCGCGCTTAACCGACTGCGCGGTGAAAAGCATCCGGACATCGCCGCCGTCATCGCGCTGCTCGACGATCCCGACGACGAAATCCGCCGCCTCGCCGCTGAAGTCCTCGGCTTGAATGGCGATCCAGCCGCCGTCCCCGCCCTGATCGAGGCGCTGTCGGACGACGTTGGTGAAGTGCGCGCGGCGGCTGCCAACGCGCTGCTGCAAATCGGCACGCCGCAGGCGCTGTCGGCGGTCGGCGTCACGAGCGAGGAAGTTGATGATCAAGTGCGCGGCATCCCGTTTGACCGCCTGCGCGAGTTCCAAGAAGAAGAGGACTTGCTCGAAGCCACACCGGAGATCCCGCGCAGCGTTCCGCCGCCCGCGCCCGCTCCGGTCATCCCGCCAGCCGGCGCGCTGACGCCAAAGGCTGCCGCCGACGTCCGTTTCTCCACCTACTACCCGCGAGAAGTCATGCCTAACATCTGGCATCCAATGCGCGCTTACGTCTTCCGCGCTTCTGCCGCCGACAAGGTCGCGCGCGACGCCGCGGACGCGCTCGGCTCGCTCGACCCCTTCCGTGAAGTCAGCCGCGACTCGCGAACGGCGATCGCCGAAGGGGCGCTGATCACGGCAGCGCCGCATATTGACGGTTTCCAGTTCAACCCGCCGCAAGCCAGCGTCTACTTCTACGAAGACTGGCATCATTACGAGTTCAAGCTGCGAGCGGTCAGCGCGCCGCTTGACCAGTCGTCGAACGGGCGCGTCACGTTCACCGTCGAAGGCGTGATCGTCGCCGAAGTCCCGCTGTCGATCTTCGTCGGCGGGTCAGTTCCGTTGGCGTCCGGGTCGACCGCCAACACGACGAGCAAGCTGTATCAGGCGGTCTTCTGCTCATACAGCCATCGTGATACGCAGATCGTCGAACGCGTCGAGCGGGCATACAAGGCACTCGGCTTGGATTACCTGCGCGACATTGTATCGCTCAAAAGCGGGCAGGAGTGGAACGCGCAGCTGCTCAAGTTGATCGAGAAGGCGGACATCTTCCAGTTGTTCTGGTCGAAGGCGGCGGCGGAGTCGAAGTACGTCCGTCAGGAGTGGCAGCACGCCCTTTCGCTCAACCGGGGATCGGCAGCGTTTATTCGCCCCGTCTACTGGGATCAGCCGATGCCGCCCGTCCCGCCGGAACTTGGACACCTTCACTTCGCCTACCAGCCCGACCTCGACGATTGAGCGGCGACAGAGTGTTCCACACGCCGAGAATGCTGCTACAATAGCGGGCGAAGCACTACACGGATGACAACATTTCTTGATGCGTCGCAGGCAAGTGCATACCACACGCTGAAGACGCTTTGATTTTGTATTTGCTCAAGAGACGCTCAGAGGTGAGGAGGAGAGTTATGGGTGGCATTGTCGGTCTTCTGCTGGTCGTGATCGCGGCGGTAAGCGTGGTCGCCGTGATGTACATTGTGATGAAAGAGAAGCACGAACCCGAAGAACACTACATTCCCCCGGCGCGCAGCGAAACCCCGCGCACGTCCGGCGCGATGAGCGAGACGGATAAGGCGGAGATCGTCGGCACAGAGATGACCAATCCGTCGCCTGTAGCCGACCGCGCCGAGGAACAGCGCGCGCAGGAATAGACGCGCAATCGTGTTCAACCGCTGCCGCACAGGAGCGCACCTGACGATCGCCATCATCCTGCTGATCGTCGGGCTAACGCTCCTGTTCTTCTATCAACTCGCGTTCACCGACCACATCCTCGCGCGCGGGGATACCTACAGCTATTTCTATCCCTACTGGTCAGCCCGCAGCGCCGCGTTCCTCGACGGCGGGCTGCCGCTGTGGACGCCCGACCTGTTCATGGGCGTGCCGCTGCTCGCCAACCCGCAGGTCGGCACGTTCTACCCGCCCAACTGGCTTGTCACGTGGCTTTCACCGCCGGACGCGATCCGCGCCAGCATTCTGCTGCACGTCGCGTGGGCGGCGATCGGGACGTATGGGTTGGCGCGGCGCGCGCTCGGCGTTTCGCCGCTGGCGGGGCTGCTGGCGGCGGGGCTGTTCGCCTTCGGCGGCTACCTCGGCGGGCATGTCGAGCAGATCAACCAGCTTCAGGGCTTGTCATGGCTGCCGTGGCTGATGCTGATCCTCGACTGGTCGCTCGACCGCCCGTTTCCGCGCATCCTCGTCCTAGCGCTGGCATTCGCGCTCCAGTTCTTCAGCGGGCACACGCAGACGGTCTTCATGTCGGCGCTGGCGCTGGCGATCTACGCGCTGCTAACGCGCCCGCTGCGCGGACTGCTTGTGCTGGCGGCTGGCGGGTTGATCGCGCTCGTGCTGGCAGCGCCGCAGTTGATACCGACGCTCGAACTCGTCGGGCTGTCGAACCGGAGCGGCGGCTTCAGCCTGAATCAGGCAACGGCGTTCTCATTCAGCCCGCTGCTGATCGGGCGCGGCTTGCTGCCGAGCTACGACGGCATGATCTTCAGCGAATACATTGCTTATCCCGGCGTGATCGGCTTGGGGCTGGCGCTGATCGCGGCGATTACGGCGCGTTTTCGATCGCGCTGGGTCGTCCTCGCGCTGATCGGCGTGATCCTGTCGTTTGGCGCGTACAACCCGATCTACTGGGGGCTGGCGGGGCTGCCGGGCTTTAACCTGTTCCGCGTTCCGGCGCGTTGGCTGGCGCTGTTCGCGCTCGGCGCGGCGATGCTGGCGGCGCGGGGATTTCAAGGATTGCTCGACGGACAGCGCCCGTCACGCCGCGTCGTGATCGCGGTCATCGCCGTGATCGCCGCGCGGGCGCTGACGACGCCGCTGGCGCGCTTCGTCGACGGTGGTGAGAGCGCCGCGCCGCCCGAACTCCCCTCGCTGATCGGCTGGGGCGTGGCAGGGATCGCGCTGGTGGCGGTGCTGCACATCTCCCCCTCAACCCCCCCGCCCCTTCTCCCACGCAAGCGGGGAGAA
>JAEVZT010000233.1 GCA_023392115.1 Chloroflexota bacterium | reverse complement strand
TGAGCGAAGCGAAACGGGGTGAGGTTCGAATCCCTTACGCCCCGACCGCCGTCCTGACGTTCTCGCCGAGGTAGTCGAGCACTTCAAGCACGCGGTCGCGCCACTCGTCCGAGTCGGGCGCGACCTGCACCACGACCGCCGTCCGCGTCACGCTCACGTCGTCGCCGAGCCGCGCCGCCAGTTGATCGCGGTTGATCTCAACAAGGTATGGCAGCCGGATTTCGACGCTGTCATCCCGGTAAAGGACGTGGGTCGCGTTCGCCGCTTGCGCCAGCAGCTTGACGTGAATCTGGTAGAGTAAGCCTTCGACGGCGGCGGGCAGCGCCCCGAAGCGGTCTTCAAGTTCCTCGCGCATGGCGCGCACGTCGTCAACCTGCGCCAGCCCGCCGATCCGGCGGTAAAGCTGCAAGCGCAGCGCCAGTTCCGGTACGTAATCGGTCGGCAGGTAAGCGGGCATCGGCAGGTCGATGATGATGCTGTTCTCGCTCAGGATCGGCATCGGCGGGCGGGCGCCGTCCGCTATCGGTTCGCCCTGCCCCTTCAGGTCACGTACCGCCTGCGCCAGCATCTGTGTGTACAGGTTCAAGCCGATCGCGGCGACGTGCCCCGTCTGCCGCGTGCTCAAGATATCCCCCGCCCCGCGCAGTTCGAGGTCGCGCATGGCGATCTGGAAGCCGGAGCCGAGATCGGTGTATTCGCTCAACGTCTCCAAACGCGCGCGCGCTTCTTCGGTCAAGCGGCTCGCCGGCGGGTGGAAGAAGAAGGCGTACGCCTGCTGCGCGCTGCGCCCGACGCGCCCGCGAAGCTGGTACAACTGCGCCAGCCCGAACAGGTCGGCGCGGTCGACGATCAGCGTGTTGGCATTCGGGATGTCCAAGCCGCTTTCGATGATCGACGTTGCCAGCAGCACGTCGTATTCGCCGTTGGCGAACTGCGTCATCACGCTTTCAAGCAGCCGTTCGTCCATCTGCCCGTGCCCGACGACGATCCGCGCTTCGGGCAGGATCTGTTCGAGGCGCTGGCGCAGCGCGTCGATCGACTGGATGCGGTTGTGGACGACAAACACCTGCCCGCCACGCTCCATCTCGCGGATCACCGCCTGACGGACGAGGCGGTCGTCAAACGGTCCGACGTGCGTGATCACCGAGAGGCGGTCTTCGGGCGGCGTCTGGATCATGCTGATGTCGCGGACGCCGGTCAGCCCCATGTAGAGCGTGCGCGGGATCGGCGTCGCCGTCAGCGTCAGCACGTCGACCTGCGTCCTCAGCTTCTTGAAATGCTCCTTGTGCTTGACGCCGAAACGCTGTTCCTCGTCAATAACAATCAGCCCGAGGTTCTTCGGCTTGACGTCGTTCTGAAGCAGCCTGTGCGTGCCGATGATGACGTCGATCTCGCCGGCTTCCAGCTTTTTCAACGCCCGCTGCTGCTGATCCTTCGTTCGGAAGCGCGACAGCATTTCGACGTTGATCGGGAACGGCGCGAGGCGGCGGCTGAACGTCTCGTAATGCTGCTGCGCCAGAATCGTCGTCGGCACGAGGATCGCCACCTGTTTGCCGTCGTTGACGGCTTTGAACGCCGCTCGCAGCGCGACTTCGGTCTTGCCGTAGCCGACATCGCCGCAGATCAGCCGATCCATCGGGTGCGGCTTCTCCATGTCTTCCTTGACCGAGCGCACCGCCTTGATCTGGTCTTCGGTTTCGACATATGGGAACGAGGCTTCAAGCTCGTGCTGCCACGGCGTATCGACGCTGAAGGCGAAACCGGGCGACTCGGCGCGCTGGGCGTACAGGGCGAGCAGTTCGCGCGCTTCTTCCTCAACCGCCTTTTTCGCCCGGCTCTTGATGCGGATCCAGTCCTGCTGACCGAGCTTATTGAGCGTCGGCGGCTTGTCGTCGGGACCGACGTAGCGCGACAGCCGTTCCGCCTGATAGATCGGCACGAACAGCGTGTCCGTCCCGGCGTATTCGATCAGCAGGTATTCGCGCTCGATGCCTTCGAGCGTCCGCCGGCGCATGCCGACAAACTTGCCGACGCCGTAATCGACGTGGACGACGTAATCCCCTTCGCGCAGGTCGGCGTAGGCGACTTCCGGCGTCCGCGCGCGCCGCGCGACCTTCCGGCGGCGCGGTTCGGGGCGGCTCCAGCCGAAGATCTCGGCGTCGGTGAACAGATGCGTTTCGCCGTCGCCGCCGCGCAGCCGCCAGCCTTCCTGAAGCGCCCCTTCGACGAACGTCACCGTTTCGCGGTCGGGCGGCTCGGTCAGAACGGTCGTTTTCGGCAGGAAAGCGGCTTCCTGTTCCTGCCAGAGTTCGGTCAGACGCGCCGCCTGCATCGTCACGGCGATCACGCGGTCGCCGTCGTTGCGGAGCTGGCGCAAGTGCGTCAGCAGCGCCTTCAACTGACCGCCGAAGCGCGTCTCCGGCGCGAGCACCGACCGGAATGCCTCTTTCTCGTCGTCATCGTCAGCGTGACCGAGGTAGACGACGCAGTGATTCCGCATCGCCTCGGCGAGCGCATCCCAGCCGAGATACGGCTGCGGGTAGTCGGACGGGATCGTCTGGCTGGCGATCCGTTCGTCACGGTCGCGCGCCGCGTGTTCTTCGATATCCGCCACCACGTCGCGCAGTTCGACGCCATCTTCGACGATGATCAGGGCGCTGTCCGGCGCGTAATCGAGCAGGCTGACAGGGCTGCCATACACATAGGGCAGGTACGTTTCGAGGAACGGGAACGCCGCGCCGGTTGACAGGGGCTGCCCGTCCGCCTGCGGGCTGATCATGTCGGCTTCCGAAGTGGGCAGCGACTCGAACCACTCGGCGAGCGTGACCGCCAGCGGCGGCGTGTGTTCGGGCAGCACTTCGCGCGCCGGGGTGATGACCACGCGCTCGAGCTTCTCAACCGATCGCTGCGTCGAGGGGTCAAAGTAGCGGATGCTGTCGATCTCGTCGTCGAAGAAGTCGAGGCGGATCGGGCGGTCGAGCGCCACCGGATACACGTCGAGAATGCCGCCGCGACGGCTGAACGTACCCGGCTCGATCACCATCGTCACCGGCTCGTAACCGATTTTCTGCCAGCGGTCGAGCAGCTTGTTCAAGTCCCAGCGGTCGCCAACCTTGAGCACGAGCGACGACGTGCGGAAGGTGTTCACCGGCATCGTGCGCTGCATCAAAGCGCGCGCCGATGTGACGACGACCGGATGGCGCCCCACGCCGTTGACATCTTCGGGGGGCGTCAACGCCGCCAGCGTGCTGATGCGGTTGCGGATCGCCGTTTCGCCCCACGGCGCGCGCTCGTAGAACAGCGGCGCGGGTTCGGAGAAGCGGTGGATCGGCGTGTCGTCGCCGACCCACACCGGAAGCTGCTCCGAGACATTGTAGGCGCGGTCGATGCGCGCGGTGACGTAGACCACCGGCGCGTCCCAGTCCCGCGCCAGCGCCGCAGCGAGATAGGGGCGCGCCGAACGGAGCGCGCCGAGCGCCGCCGTGTGCGTCCCCGGTTGCTTGAGCGATTCGAGCAGGGCTTTATACGCCGGCGTTTGACGCAGCAAATCGAGCAAGCCGGAAAGCTGCATAAAGGGTTTATCCGTTACAAATTGTGTGTCGGTCATTATAGCGCCCGCGAGGTGAAGGGAGGATGAGAAGATCGGGAGTTTGCACTACTAAATGCAAAATATTAGTTAGCCGTGATGTTTCTAGAAGCGCGTTTCCCGACCATTTTGGATCACATAGACCAATTCTTGAATGACCATCCGTATATCTTCTGAATTCTTTTCCACATCATTCTTGTTAGCCGTAAAGAACCTATTATGTGCAGACGAATTACCCAATTCGCGAAGTTTTGGAAGCTTCGATCTCATGGTACGACTAATAGGCCACCGAGGTTGTGCCAGATAAATATCGATCAAATCGGAGAGACGGTAAAAATTGCCATCAGAGTCTTGAATAGTTCCAGCAGCGTCATAAGCTTCGAAGCATTCAACAATGAGCGTTTCAATGAGGCGTCTTAACATAACGAGACAAGCATCATACCAGCCCATTTCATAACAGCCATTAACCTGTGCAGCTATTCTTTTAATGTACTCTCGTGAACCTTCAACTATCTCACTGGAAAATAGCTCTGTAGATGGGACGCCCGCATTGTATTTGCCGGCGAAGCTCGTTAATAGCGCTCTCACGGTTTCCATCGCAACTGGTAAACGATAGTCGCCTGAAAAGCGCAACTCCGTTTCTTGCATCGCTCTAAACTCGCTCTGCATTCCCGCGCTTTCAAGAACGACATAGACGTTGCCAAGCCATTCAGCGAACTGAGTCGCGATGGCATCTGGCGGTTCCTCAAATCTTTCGAGGTAAGACAGTCCGTTAAGGAGGTGTAGAACAACGTCTCTTTTTGCTTCCATGGCTTTTACACCTTCTCGCTACGTGGAACCTATTCTTCGGTACTTGATTTAAGATCGGTCCTAAGTCTCTCAATGCTGCCGTTGTAGCGCGTCATGGCGATCTCGATGCCGTCGGTCAGCCACGTCTCGATCGCCTGCACCGCCCGATCCATGACTTCGAGCGCCAGAATGTCGTCGTCGCCGCGAAACGGCGCGAGGACATAGGCGGCGGGATCCATCCGTCCCGGCGGACGTCCAATGCCGAAGCGCACGCGGTTGATATCCTGCGTCCCCATCCGCTGGATGATGCTCTTCAGCCCATTCTGACCGCCCGAGCTGCCGGTCTTGCGCAGGCGCAGCGTTCCGAGCGGAAGGTCGAGGTCGTCGGCGACGATCAGCACCCGATCGACGGGAATCTTATAGAAGTTCGCCAGCGGCTGCACCGACTCCCCGCTGATGTTCATATAGGTCTGCGGCTTGGCGAGGATCACGCGCTTGCCGAG
>JAEVZT010000206.1 GCA_023392115.1 Chloroflexota bacterium | reverse complement strand
TCACCGAGACGATCTTTAGCTGGCCCGGCATGGGAACGCTTTATCTTGAGGCGGTCAACGGGCGCGACGTGCCGCTGTTGATGGGCATGAATCTGGTGATCGCGCTCGTCGTTCTGGTTGCCAATCTCCTGACTGATCTGGCGTATGCGCTGGCAGACCCGAGGATTCGCTATGACTGACCAGATTCAGAAAACGCTCCCGGTCTCGCTGGCGGCTGAAGAAGCGGAACATCGCCGCCGCCGTGACGAGAATCGGGCGCTGCGCCGTTTTCTGCGCAACCGACCGGCGGTCGTCTCGGTCGTCATCCTGACGCTGATCGTTCTGGTGACGATAGGCGCGCCGCTGTTTCAGCGTTACGGCTACGAGCAGATCGACCTGCGCGCGCGCTCGACGCCGCCGTCTTCCGAACACTGGCTCGGCACGGATCGCGTCGGGCGCGACATCTGGAGCCGCCTGCTCAACGGCGGGCAGGTATCGCTGGTCGTCGGCTTCGGCGCGACGCTGATCGCGACGGTTATCGGGACGATCCTCGGCGCGCTGTCCGGTTACTATCGCGGCTCGATCGACATTGTGATCATGCGCATCACCGACATCTTCATGACCTTTCCGAGCATTATCATTATGCTGACGCTGGCGGCGATGCTTCCGCGCACCGTCTGGACGATCGTCATCATCATCGGCGCGTTGAGCTGGACGGGGACGGCGCGCATGGTGCGCAGCCAGATTCTGTCACTGCGCGAGCAGGAATTCATCCTCGCGTGCCGCGCGCTCGGCTACAGCGACGCGCGGATCGTCATCGTCCACATGCTGCCGAACGTGTTCGGGTCGCTGGTCGCGCTGGTGACGTTCGCTATCGGCGCGGCGATTTTGACCGAAGCCGGTTTGAGCTTCCTCGGCTTGGGCGTGCCGCCGCCGACGCCGAGCTGGGGCAATATGCTGGAAGCCGCGCGCAACCTCGACATTCTGCGCAATCTAACGTGGATGTGGATTCCGCCGGCGATCATGCTCGTGGTCACAGTTTTGTGCGTCAATTTCATCGGTGACGGCGTGCGCGATGCCGTTGATCCGCGCATGGTGCTGTAAAGGAAGAACAAAATGCGAGGGCAGCAGCTCCGCGAGAAATTACATGCCGGAGAGCGCGTCTACGGTATCGCGCTTGAAGGCTATGGTCAGCCCCGATTTCCCAAGTACTTCGCCGACGTCGGGCTGGATTTCGTCTGGTTGGACAGCGAGCACGCGCCTAACAACCGCGAGACAATCGCGTGGGCGCTCCAACTGTATGCCGCGCACGGGGTCGCGCCGCTGCTGCGCATCCCCGAAATCTCGGCGTCGCAGGCGGCGATGGGCGTCGACGCCGGCGCGCACGGGATCATAGTGCCGTATGTCGAAACCGTCGAACAGGTCAAGGCGCTCGTCGGGGCGGTGAAATACCGCCCACTCAAGGGCGCGGCGCTGGCGTCTGCCGTCGAGCATGGGGCGTTCCCGAATGAGGAAACGCGCCGCTACCTCGACGCCTATAACCCCGACGCTAACCTGATCATCATGGTCGAGAGTCCCGCGGGGGTCGAAAACCTGCCCGCGCTGCTGTCGGTCGGCGGCGTCGACGCGGTCATGATCGGTCCACACGACCTGTCGATTTCACACGGCATCCCCGAACAGTACGATCACCCGCTGTTCGTCGCCGCGCTCGAGCGCGTCATCACGGTTTGTCAGGCGCGTCACGTCGGCGTCGGCATGCACTTCATCAGCGGCTCGGTCGACTGGGCGCTGGATTGGGTGCGCAGGGGTTTCAATTTCGTCAGCTATCGCGGCGATACGCTGTTCGTCGCCCGCGGCATCAAAAACGAACTGCATTACCTGCGCGAGCAAATGGACGGCGTGCCGATAGCAGGCAGCGCCGACGAGATCGGTGCTTCGGGACACATTCACCTGAACATAGAGGAAGAATCATGACGGTTTTTAGCGGCGTCTATCCGGCACTGGTGACGCCAAGCGACGCGCAGGGCGGCGTGAACTTCCCGGCGCTGGAACAGCTTGTCGACTACCTGCTCGACAAGGGCATCGACGGGCTTTATATCGGCGGGACAACCGGCGAGGGGATCTTCATGCCGGTCGAAGATCGCAAGCGAATGGCGGAAGCGGTGCTCCGCCGCGTCGATGGTCGTATACCGGTGATCGTCCACGTTGGCGCGGTGGCAGCCGGCGACGCGACGGCGCTGGCGCGTCACGCCAGAGATCACGGCGCGAGCGGCTTCGCCAGCATCATGCCGCCGCTCTACAACAGCGCCGCGTCAGTCATCGCCTATTATCAAACGCTGGCGGCATCCGCGCACGATCTGCCGTTCTTCGCCTATATTCTGAATCCACACGTCAACCCGGTCGAAGTCATGCGCGGCTTGCGCGACGTGCCGAACCTCGGCGGCGTCAAATACACCGGACCCAACATGTTCGAGATGCGCCAGATCATGGACATGAACGCGGGGCGCTGGATCACGTTCTCCGGGATGGACGAGCAGTACGCCTACGCGGCGATGATGGGCGTTGACGGCTGCATCGGCTCGACGCTCAACTTCATGCCCGGCGTCTACCGCGCGATCGGGCAGGCGGTTGAAGAGGGCGATCTGTCGCGGGCGCAGTCGCTTCAACTGCGCGCGAACGCCGTCACCGGCGCGATGATCGACGTTGGGTTCACGGGCGCGCTGCGGTTGGTGCTCGGCATGATCGGCATCGACGCCGGTGAACCGCGCCTGCCCGCGCTGCCGCTGAGCGAAGACGCCCGATCGGCGCTGCGCCGCGCGCTCGACGCGACCGACTTCCGCGAACTGGTGGCGATGTAAGCAGGAAGTACAAACCCCACCCCCATCCCCTCCCCGAATTCGAGGAGGGGAGAA
>JAEVZT010000187.1 GCA_023392115.1 Chloroflexota bacterium | reverse complement strand
CGAGCGACAGTTTTTCGGGTCGAATGGCAACCGTCACTTCCTGATCCGGCTGGAAACGGCTAACGTCATCGGGCGTCGCCTCGATCACCGTCGTCGGATCGAGACGCACCGAGGCGCACTTGTTCGTCACCTCGACGACCTTGCCCTGCATGAAGTTCGTCTCGCCGATGAAGTCGGCGACGAAGCGCGTGTGCGGCGACTCGTAGATTTCTTCAGGTCCGCCGACTTGAAGCACGTTGCCGCGATCCATGACGGCGATCCGATCGCACATTGTCAGCGCTTCTTCCTGATCGTGCGTGACGTAGACGAACGTGATCCCCAGCTCGTCCTGCATCGACATCAATTCGTACTGCATCGCCTTGCGCAGCTTGAGGTCGAGCGCGCCGAGCGGCTCGTCGAGCAGGAGCACTGTCGGTCGCTTGACGAGCGCGCGCGCCAGCGCCACGCGCTGCTGCTGACCGCCGGAAAGCTGGCGCGGCTTGCGTTCGAACTGCGTCAAGCGCACCATTTCAAGCGCCTCGACAGCCCGCTTGCGTGCCTCAGCTTTCGGCGTGCCTTCCATCTCCAAGCCGAACATGACGTTTTGCAGCACGGTCATGTGCGGGAAAAGCGCGTAATCCTGAAATACCGTGTTAACAGGGCGGTGAAAAGGCGGGACATTCTGCATTTGCTTGCCGCGAATCAGGATTTCACCCGACGTCGGGTCTTCAAACCCGGCGAGCATGCGCAGCGTCGTCGTCTTGCCGCAGCCGCTCGGACCTAAGAGCGCGAAGAACTCGCCTTCGTAGATCGTGAGCGATACGTTGTCAACCGCGCGCATCGCCGCTTCACCGCCGCGCGCAGGGAACTCTTTGACCACGTTCTTCAGTTCAATGGCGATTTGCTTGTTCATGTCCCCCGCCCTATAGTGTGAGGGCGCAGTCACGCTGCGCCCCCGCTGCTTACTGCCAAATAACCTAGCGACCGAGCAGGATTTTCACTTCGTCCCACGCGTCGTTGTAGAGCTGCTCCGCGTCCGGCAGGGCGAGCGTCGTGAACAGCCGCGCGATGATTTCTTCATCTGGGTAGATCGCCGAGTCGTTCAGGTATTCCTCATCGATCAACTGGGCGTCGATCGCCGCCTGATTCGGGCTGGCGAACGCCGTGTAGTTGCTGATGTCCGCGCCCACCTGCGGGTCGAGGATGTAGTCGATGAAGACTTCCGCCAGCGCCTTGTTCGGAGCGCCGGCAGGAACGGCAAGGTTGTCCGTCCATACCTGTCCAGTCGGTTCCGGCAGCGCGTAGACGAAATCTTCGCACTCGCAGTCAGCGATCAACTGGAAGATGTCGCCGTTGTACTCAATGACAATATCCGCCTCGCCGCGTTCGAGCAGCGCCTGACCATCGTCGGCAGCGATGGCGACGACGTTGCCGCCGTTGGCGATCAGGAAGTCGCGCGCCTCGGCAATTTCGTCGGCGCTGCTGCTGTTCGGGTCATAGCCGAGGATGTGCAGCGCCAAGCCGAACATGAAGCGTGAATCGTCGATCCAAGCCACCGGGCCATCGTAGTTGAAAACCTGTTCCCACGACGTGATCTCTTCGCCCGTGCGCGTGATGTTATAGCCAATGCCGAGCGTGCCCCACTGGTAGGGCAGGCTGTACTGGTTGCCGGGGTCGTAGAGCGGGTCGAGCAGCACGTCGCTCACGTTGGCGGCATTCGGGATGTTCGCCAGATCGATCGTCTCGAGCAGGTTGCGCCCAGCCATCGTCTCGATCATGTAGCCCGTCGGCACGATGATGTCGTAGCCGGGGTTGCCCTGACTCAGACGCGCCAGCATTTCCTCGTTGCTGCCGTACACGTCGTAGATCACCGACACGCCGCACGCGTCCTCGAAATCGGGGATCGTGTTATCGGCGACATAGGTTGACCAGTTATACACACTCAGGGTTTGTCCCTCGAACCCTTCCGGGCAGACCCAAGGTTCGAGTTCAGCAGTTGCTTCCGGCGTGCCATCCTGCGCGAAGACAGGAACGCTCACCGCCATCAGCACGACAACGAAGATGACAAACAGTTTACGCATCTTTCACCCTCTCCAATGTGCCAAAACCGAACCAACAACCGGCATGTTATACACGCTTTTACGTCCTACCTCAAGCCGTTTTTCACGCGGTTTCAGGCGAGCGATCACGCCGTCTAACCATTACGAGCGCGCGGCGCTGCGCCCTTGCAGCAGCATCGACACGCCGATCAACAGCGTCGAGGCGACGAGGATCAACGTCGAAATAGCGTTGATCTCCGGCGTCACCGTCAATTTGAGCAGCCCGTAGACGCACACCGGCAGCGTCGTCGTGCCGGGACCTGACAGGAAGAACGTGATCACGAAGTCGTCGAGCGACAGCGTGAACGCCAGCAGCGCGCCGGACACGACACCGGGCAGGATCAGCGGGAAGGTGACGCGCCAGAACGTGCGCCATTCGTTCGCGCCGAGGTCGCGCGCCGCTTCTTCGAGGCGCGGGTTCATGTCCGCCAGACGGGCGCGGATGACGATCGCCACGTAGGACACGTTGAAGACGACGTGCCCGATGATGATCGTGCCGAAACCGGGCTGCGGCAGTATCGCTCCATCGCTAGCGCGGCGGATGAAGTCGAAGATGATGTTGAAGAAGATCAGCAGCGATACGCCCTGCGTAATTTCAGGAATCACCACCGGCAGGAACAGCAGGCTGTCGACAAGCCCCTTGCCGCGATAGTTGCCGCGCGCGAGGCTCAGCGCCACCATCGTGCCGATCGTCGTCGCGATCAGCGTGGCGATCAGCGCGACAATCAGGCTGTTGCCGAGCGAGCCGAGCATCAGCCCGGTTGAGAAACGCGCTTCCGCGCCGACCACGTCGTTGAAGATGTTGTAGTACCACTGGAGCGTGAAGCCGCGCCACTGGGCGACCGAGCGTGAGTCGTTGAACGAGAAAACGACCAGCAGCAAGATCGGCGCCCACAGGAAGAAGTACGCCACGATCGGGTTGAGCAGCAGCCCGACTTTGCCAATGCGGCGGACAAGCATGTCGCGGCGGATTTTGCCTTCGTCGAGCGTCACTGTCCGCGTGCGGGGAGAGGTTGTGATCGTCCGCTCAGCCATCTATGAACTCCTGCTGCCCATACGCAGATAAACGAGCAAGCCGAGCATGACGATGACCATCATCACGACCGACGCCGCCGAGCCGAGGGGCCAATTGCCCGTGCCGCGGAACTGCGTCTGAATCAGGTTGCCGATCATCAAGCCCTGCGTCCCGCCAAGCAGATCGGGCGTGACGAACGCCCCGATCGCCGGGATGAAGACGAGAATACAGCCGGCGACGATTCCCGGCAGCGTCAGCGGAAAGACCACGCGCCAGAACGCGCGCCAGTCGTTCGCGCCGAGGTCATGCGCCGCTTCGACAAGCCGGAACTCAAACCGCTCGACTGTCGAGTAGATCGGCAGCACCATGAAGGGCAGGAAGCCGTAGACAAGCCCGACCAGCACGGCGAAATCGGTCTGCAAAAGCTGGAGCGGCGCGTCGATCACGCCGAGGTTGAGCAGCGTCGTGTTGACTGTCCCTTCCGCGCCGAGGATGATGCGCCACGAGTAGGTGCGGACGAGGAAATTCGTCCAGAAGGGGAGAATGACGAGGAACAGTGAAATCTGCTGCATGCGCTTGTTCTGGCGCGTTGCGATGAAAAACGCCAGCGGGTAGCCTGCGAGCAGGCAAATGATCGTCGTCGCGAAGGCGATGACGAGCGAGTCGACGAGCACGACACTGAACGGACCGAAAACGCGCTGGTAGTGTTCAAGCGTCAGCGGCAGCGTGATTGTGCCCTGCGAGCCGCGCGTCAGGAAGCTGACGCCCAAGACGATCAGCAGCGGCAGGACGAAGAAAAGCACCAGCCAGAGGAAAGCGGGCAGTGCGAGCAGCCCCCCACGACTTTTCTCTCGTGACGTATGTCCGGCAGAACGGCTGAAGTCCAGACTGAATGCCATGAGCACGTACCCGTTATGGTGTCGGTGACAAGCGGATGAGACGCCATATTATATCAACAATCCCCGCCTGTCGCGTAAAATCGATTCGGATTTGAGTTTCGGTTCAGGGAGTACTGAAACGCCAATGGCGGAGTTTCCGCAGAAGTCGAAATCGCGCTATATTGTATGGAGGTGCGGGCGCGTTGTGAAGAGTCCCCTTTTCACAACAGGCTGCGAGCCGGCACGGTTCTCTGGCATTACGCTACCATTCCAATGAACAGGCGCGGGCATGAGCTTCAACGATAGAGACGGGACGTACACAGTTGTTTTTCAGAACGGCGACATCAAAGTGCTCGACCGCCTGAATGAGGAAGTCTCGCCGCTGGTCGCGCGCGAACTGGCACGCCGCATCCTTGATCAGGTCAACCCGAACCGCTACGTCTATCTCGGCAAGACGAGCAACCGCCTCAAACTCGGCGTGTCGGAAGAACCGCAGCACCCCGTTCTTGAGCTGGAGCGCAACGGTGGGCAGACGTTTGAATATCTGGCGCATCTGCGCTGCCGGGGCGGCAAGGAAGCGCGAACGCTCGAAGCCGCCATGCACAAGTTCCTGCGGCGCATCGGTCACGCGACGTTTCAGGACAACTGGTACATGTTTTACGAACACGACGCCGCCCTGCTGACGACGGTCTTGCAGACCTTTGACCCGGTTCACGCCGCCAAGTTTCTCGACTACGCCAGCAAACTGTATTTAGAATTTCACCTGATCAACTTGGATAACCAGACGACGCGCCTCGAACTGCTCGACCGGATCAGCGAGGTGCAGAACCGCGCCCTTCAGCGCCACGCTTACATTCAGTTCGGGTTTGTCTAGCGACGTGGGACTGTTTGTCACATATCCCGGCGCTCGCGCCATTTGCTTATACAGCAGCGGCGCAAGTTGTCAGGGGAAACCGCGTGGCAAATGAGATTACCATTCCGATCCTTCCTACCCGTTCGATTGATGAAACAGTTACCTTCTACGTGGCACTCGGCTTTGAGGTCATCTACCGGCAGGCGCGTCCCAACGCGTATGCCTGCGTCAAATTCGAGGACATTGAACTCCATTTCTTCACCATGAAGGGGTACGAGCCGAAGAACTCGTACAGCACCTGTTATGTGGGCGTGCCTGATCTCGCCGGGCTGCATCAGGTGTTCTGCGACGGCTTGCGCAGCCACTTCGGCAGGCTGCCTATCGCCGGCATCCCGCGCATCAGCAAGCTCAACAATTCCAACTCGGACAAGCAGCTTCGCTTTAACGTGGTCGATCCCGGCGGTAACTGGATTCGCTTCGGGCAGACCGGCGCGCAGCCTGCCGAGAGCGACGATACGGCAGTTCGTCAATCCGCCGAAACAAAACTGGCGCGGGCAACGCGCTCCGCCGATTGGCTGGTCGAAGCGAAAGGCGATTTTGAAGCGGCGGCGCAAATGCTCGATAAGGCGCTTGCAGATCGCGAGGCTGCTTCGCCGGTCGATCGGGTTCGGGCGCTGGTGCTGCGGGCGTCGCTGGCGGTGAGTCTGGATGACCCGCAGCTTGCACGGACGCTCCTCAGCGAAGTGCGTGGGCTTCCGCTTGACGAGGATGATCGCGCCGCGCTCACCGCCGAAATGCAGCGCGCAGACGATCTTGAAAAAGCGATCGGGGCTTAACCGGAAACAAAAAGGG
>JAEVZT010000184.1 GCA_023392115.1 Chloroflexota bacterium | reverse complement strand
CCTCCCCGAATTCGGGGAGGGGTGGGGGTGGGGTCAAATATCCGGACTGTCTACTGTCAACTGTGATCTGTCAACTATCTTTAGGACTTCCAAATGACAGACCTGATCATCCAGACGAAAGACCTCGTCAAGAAATTCGGCAAATTCACGGCGGTCAACGGCTTGTCGCTCGAAGTGCCCGCCGGATCGATTTACGGGTTCGTCGGACCCAACGGCGCGGGTAAGACGACGACCATGCGCGTTCTGACGACGCTCACGCGCCCGTCATCCGGGCAGGCGTGGGTCGCCGGGCACTCAGTGACCGAAGAACCGCGCGCCGTCCGCCGCGCCATCGGCTACATGCCTGACGAGTTCGGCGTCTACGACGACATGCGCGTCTGGGAATACCTCGACTTCTTCGCCGCCTGCTATGACATCCCCGAAGGCGAGCGCAAGCGCCTGATCGACGACCTGCTCGAACTGGTCGATCTGACGCACCGCCGCGACGACATGGTTGATAAGCTCAGCCGGGGCATGAAGCAGCGGCTGTCATTGGCGCGGACGTTGGCGCAAGATCCGTCGGTGCTGATCCTCGACGAACCGGCGTCGGGGCTTGACCCGCGCGCCCGCGTCGAAATCCGCGAGCTGCTGGTCGAACTGGCGAAGATGGGCAAGACGATCTTCTTCTCGACGCATATTCTCGCCGACGTGAGCGAAATCTGCTCGCACATTGGCATCGTCGAGGCGGGCGAGATTATCGCGCAGGGCAGCATGCAGGAAATGCGCGCCCAGCTTCAGCCGCACCGCGAGATCACGGTGACGCTGCTCGATCAAGCGGCAGTTGACACGATCAAGGAACTCGTCGGCACGATTCCGAATGTGCATAACGTCGTCGAGATCGACTCGAAAGCCGGGCGCCCCCGCGTGCGCATCGACTTTACCGGCGACGATGCCGGAGTCGCCGCCTTGAGCCAGAAACTGCACAGCGCCAACGTCGCCATCCTCGGCTTCACCGAAGAAACGAAAGACTTGGAAGCGATGTTCATGCGCGTCACCAAGGGGATTGTCAGCTAATGAACGCGGCGAACACGTCAAACGGGATCGTCGAAGCCCTGCCCCCACGCGATCAGCGGCTGGAACGCGCTGCGCAGATTCTGCGTCGAGCGGCGTACATCAACGGCGCGATCGCGGTCGGCGGGCTGGTGCTGGCGCTGATCGCCGGGCTGCGCGTGATCCCCAACCTGTTCGGGTTTTTACAGCGCGTCCTGTTGATCGGCTACGCGGGGGACGCCGACACGGCGCTGGCGCTGGCGATCCTGCTGGCGCTGGTCAACGTCAGTTTGCTGCTCGTGCTGACGGTCGGCGTGCTGGCGCGCGAAGTCTGGGCGCTTCCGGCGATCTGGCTGCTGGTCGCCGCCAACGCGCTGACGCTGGTCATTATCGGCTACACGCCCGCCGTCGTCACGATCATCTTCGCGGCTTGGGCGGCGATCGTCCTCAACCGTGAGCTGCGCGCCTTCCGCGTCAATCCGGTCATGCTCAAGGAACTGCGCGGCAGAATGCGCGGCATGCGCGCCTTCGCCGTCATGACCGTCTATCTGGCGCTGATGAGCGGTTTCGCAGCCCTACTCTACCTCATCTACGGCTCGATCACGCGCACCAGCGGCAGCAGCGCCGCCGGCGAGATCGGGCGCATCCTGTTCCTCGGCATTGTCGGCATCGAACTGCTGCTGATCATCTTCATCGCGCCCGCCTTCACCGCCGGCGCGATCACCGGCGAACGCGAGCGCCAGACCTACGACCTGCTGCGGACGACGCTGCTCGCCACGCCGTCGTTCGTCATCGGCAAGCTCGAATCGGCGCTCGGCTATATCCTACTGCTGCTGCTGGCGGGGATTCCGCTGCAAAGCATCGCCTTCCTGTTCGGCGGCGTCAGCGAAACTGAAGTCATCCTATCGTTCATCATCCTGATGGTGACGGCGATCGCGCTCGGCACGGTCGGCATTTACTTCTCCGCCGCCATGCCGCGCACGCTGACCGCCAGCATCCGCGCTTACGGGGCAATTCTGGTGGCGATGTTCATCGCGCCGATCGTGCTCGGCGGCGTGCTCAACCTGATCAACAACGTCCTGTTCGCGCGCGCCGGGCTGCTCATGTCGCCGGTTATGGAAGCCATCTTCCGTTACCTGAACCTGCTGCTGACGAGCATCAATCCGGTGGCGACCGGCTTGGCGTCGCAGCAGCTCTTGATCGAGCAGGATGTACTCAGCTTCTGGTCGCTGACGCTGCAAAGCAACGGCAGCATGATCCCGATGATCTCGCCGTGGATCACCTTCACGATCTTGTACCTCGCCGTGTCGGCGATCCTGATCGTGCTGACGATACGCGGCACGCAGCACACGGAGATTTAGCCTGATGGCGACGCAAACGCTGGTTCAGGAACACTACAACGCCCTCAACGGCATCGTCCGCGACTGGGATCGGCGGCTGCGACTGCGCCAGACCGTCCTCTGGCTGCCGCGCATGATCGTGCCGGGGCTTGTCGCCGGAATCATGCTGGCGCTGATCGCGCGGACGCGCCCGTTCCTGACCACGACCGAAATCGCGCTGATCACCGGCGTGGCTGTCGCTGTTGGTGTGCTTGTCGGCATATTAACGATCTGGCTGTGGCGGCGTCCGTCGATCGAGTCGGCGCGGCGCTTCGACATCGACTTCCGCCTGAACGAACGTGTGTCGACGGCGCTCGAACTCGGCGCGGGCAGAATCCGCTCGTCGGACGAGATCGCCGCGCGCCAGCTTGAAGACGCGCGGGTGAAAGCGGGCGCGGTATCGATCCGCGAGCGCCTGCCGCTGATCGTCAAGTGGCGCGACTGGCTGATCGTTGGGCTGCTGCTGGTGGCATTGATCGTGCTGCTGGCGCTGCCCAACATCCAGACCGAAGCACTCGAACGCGACGCGGCTCAGGCGGCAGCGGTCGAAGAAGCGGCGGAAGACCTGCGCGACATCACCGAAGACATCGCCGCCGACCCGAACCTCAGCGCTGAAGAACGGCAGGCGCTGCTCGAACAGCTTCAGACGAGCATCGAAACGCTCGAACAGCCAAACGTGACGCTCGATGAGGCTTTCGCCTCGCTGTCGAACGTCGTGTCGGCGCTGCGCGATCAGGCGCAGGCGATGGAGCAGTCGGCGGCAGCCAGCCGCGCGGCGCTCGAAGCGGCGGCGGAAGCCCTGCGCCAAGCGGGAGAAAATGCCGCGAACGAGTCGCAGGGCGAGTCG
>JAEVZT010000137.1 GCA_023392115.1 Chloroflexota bacterium | reverse complement strand
ACGCCTTCAACCCGAACGTCGACGAGGTCAACGACCTGAAAGACCGCTACCGTCAGGGCAAGGTCGGCGATGTCGAGGTCAAGAAGAAGCTGGCGGCGGCGATCAACAACTTCCTCGACCCGATCCGCGAGCGGCGGGCGAAGTACGAGTCACAGCCCGGGCTTGTCGAAGACGTGCTCGTCAGCGGGACGGAACGCGCGCGCGCCGAAGCGCAGAAGACGATGGAACTCGTGCGCGAGGCGATGGGTATGTACCGCCTGCCGGTGAAGACGACGTAGCGGCGCATACCTTGACCCCCTCACCCCAACCCCACTCCCCCGAATTCAAGGGAGAGGGGCTAAAAACGGCTTGCGTTTTCTCCCCTCCCTGAATTCGGGGAGGGGACGGGGGTGGGGTTTGACAGGCACCGATTTGAAAAGTCCGTGTCAGCCGCTAACGAAGGAATAGCATGACTGATCTCCACGTTACCGCCGTCTATACCTACCCGATCAAATCGTGCGCCGGGTTGAGCCACGACTGCGCGCCGCTTGAAGCGCGCGGTCTGCGCGACGACCGCCGCTGGATGGTGATCGACCGATCGGGCAAATTCGTCACCCAGCGCGACCTGCCGCGCATGGCATTGATCCGTCCACTGATTGGTGAGTCCGTCCTGCGCCTGACCGCGCCGGACATGCCCGATCTGCACGTCCCGATCCGTGCCGATGGCGACGACGTGACGACCCGCCGCGTCGTCGTCTGGCGCTCGACCTGCGATGCGATCGACGCGGGTGACGCTGCCGCCGAATGGTTGAGCGGCTTCTTAGGCGAATCGCTGCGGCTTGTCAAAATGGCGGACGCCTTCGTCCGCCTGACCAGCACCCAGTACACCGATCAGCCCGCGCCGGTGAGCTTCGCCGACGGCTATCCGCTGCTGCTGGCGACCGACAGCTCGCTCGCCGACCTGAACGCGCGGCTAGAGGGGCGCGGCAAGTCGACGCTGCCGATGCGCCGCTTCCGCCCGAACGTCGTGATCGGCGGCAACGGCGCGTGGGACGAGGACAACTGGACGCGGATCACGATCGGCGGCATCCCGTTCGACGTGGTCAAGCCGTGCGCGCGCTGCGTCATCACGACGGTTGATCCGGCGACGGGCGTCATCCCCGATCACGAAGAACCGCTGGCGACGCTGGCGACCTTCCGGCGCGGCAGGAATGGCGTCCTGTTCGGGCAGAACATCATCCACCGCGCGACCGGCGAAATCCGCGTCGGCGATCGGGTCGAGGTAGTCGCGCGCAAATCACATCCGGTCAACACACACTGACTGATTGCCCCTCAACCCGCTCGCGTGGGTCGAGGACAGGACAGGCATAATAACTCCGAGCGTTGAGACGTGCCGCCCGACGCTCAAAGCGTCGGGCTACGGGAAGAAAGCCCCGTGAACGGGGCTGAACAGCCCGCTTCAGCGGGCTTACAAGCAGTTGGCACAGCCGTAGGCTTTGAGCCTACGGCGGCACAACGCTCCTAATCGGTAATGGCGTCCTGTCTTCAAACCCACTTTCGCTGGGTGAGGGGAGATATCCTCGAAGTAGTTCACCACCAAGTTAAGAGAAACCGAGCGAAAGGATTGGGAAGTGTACAGTGAACCTTTAACCGCTGCTGACTTACTTAAACCTAGCTGGCTGCCAGAGTACGAAAAGCAGCGAAACGCGCTTGCATCTCAACTTATTGAGCTAAACACCATGATGTTCATACTCGAAAAGATTGAGATGTTCCCGTTCTGGCTTTTTACGCCTAATACCCGCGACTATGTGTTTTGGCGATCTATAAAGATTTCACTTATAGAAACAACACTGATGATCACCTCACGCTCAATCCTTGATAAGCGCAAAGATGTACTGACTCTAAAGAACCTCAGAGATGCAACCATCATGTATGCGATCGATGAGTCTGCACGCCAAGTCATCGAAGATCGCCTAGGAAGTGTCGATTTTGACACCCGCGTCAAGGCTATTGAAGCGAAAGTCATTTCAATACGGCATAACTTCTTAGCACATCTTAATAGGATTCAAAATACACTTGAACCAGACCGCCGAACTATTGAAACGATCACTTTTGGCGAAATGAAGGAGTTGATGAACGCAGCTTTCGATCTTTTCAATACTCTCTCGTTTGAGGTCGCGTATGTGTTTTGGTGGTCAGACTACCGAGATGAAGTACGAAACGCAAACCAAACCGATATTGATCGATTACTCGACTCAGTTGCAAAGAACAGCGCTCTGCTGAACTTGCCTGAGTCGAACCCAGTTGTTTGGAGCCGACGTTGTATGACGTTAACGGAAAAAGAACTAGAGATTTTAAACCAGTACCGGAAAAAGTTCGGTTTACCACAGGTAGATTGAACCCCACGCAACCTCTTACAGTTTCCAAGAGGTTACACGTCCAACCGCAGTAATTCTGTTGAGCAACGGTTCGCCACGCTGCTCCTGCTTGACTCTCCTCACCACTTCTCTCTATACTGATGGACATGAATACGACACGCGCCTTTTCCTTCACGATGCGAATGCCGCGTCAGCCCTTCACGGACAGACGTTGGCTGTTTGCGCGTGCCTGATCGGCGCGCTCTGTAACGCGGTCACGAAACCGTCTGTCCCTCGACAGGCGGTTTTTTTGTTTCGAGTAGACAGTTCACGGCAAACCGATTACAGTTGATGCGTTTTGATCGGCTGTGTCTTGTGAACTGTCCCCAGTTCACCGTTGGCTTGTAGCGAACGAGGTTCTCATCCATGCCCAAGTACATTCACGTATCCGTCGCGTGGCCCTACGCGAACGGTGATTTACACGTCGGACACTTGGCGGGCGCGTACCTGCCCGCCGACATCTTCGCGCGCTATCACCGGCTCAAGGGCAACCACGTCCTAATGGTGTCCGGCTCGGACAGCCACGGCACGCCGATCTCGGTGGAAGCCGACAAGCGCGGCGTTTCCGCGCGTTCGATCTTCGAGCGTTACCACGAGCGCTTCCTGCTGACGCAGCAGAAGATCGGCATCAGCTACGACCTGTTCACGCACACGGATACCGAAAACCACGAGAAGATCGCGCAGGATATTTTCCTGCTGCTGCTCGAACGCGGCTACCTGTATAAAGAACGCCAGCAGCTGCTGTACAGCCAGATTGAGAAGCGGTTCCTGCCCGACCGCTACGTCGAAGGCGAGTGCTACATCTGCCACTACCCCGACGCGCGCGGCGATCAATGCGACAACTGTGGCAACCTGCTCGACGCGACCCAGCTGATCAACCCGCGCAGCAAGAATCACCCTGAAGAACAGTTGATCGTCCGCGAGACGGAACACTATTTCCTCGAGTTGGGCAAGTTCACCGACGCGCTGCTGGCGTACATCGACCAGCACGAGTCGCACTGGCGCGCCAACGTCGTCAACTTCAGCCGCAACTTCATCGCCGAGGGGCTGCGCGGTCGCCCGATCACGCGCGACATCGACTGGGGTATCCCCGTGCCGCTGCCGGGATGGGACGAGAAGCGCCTGTACGTCTGGTTTGAAGCGGTCATGGGCTATCTGACCGCCAGCATCGAGTGGGCGAAGCACACCGGCGATCCGACGGCGTGGAAAGACTGGTGGTACAACCCGGAAGCCGAAATCTACAACTTCATCGGCAAGGACAACATTCCGTTCCACACGGTCATCTGGCCCGCCGAACTACTCGGCATCGACGGCATTTACCACTCCGGCGACGATCACTTGCAGCTTCCCTACGATGTTCCGGCGAAAGAGTTCATGAACATCGAAGGCAAGCAGTTCTCGAAAAGCCGCAGCTGGGCGATCTGGCTGCCGGACATCCTGACGCGCTACCAGCCCGACGCCGTCCGCTACTACGTCGCCGCGACCTTCCCTGAAACCAAAGACGCCGATTTCGCGTGGGATGGTTTCTTCAACCGCGTCAACGGCGAACTGCTCGCCGCGTGGGGCAACCTCGTCAACCGGATGCTGAGCTTCGCTTACAAGCGTTTCGACGGCAAAGTGCCGGACTTCGACGCGCTGACCTACGAGGACGTGCAGATCATCAACCGCGTCGAGCTGGGCTTTGGCGAAGTCGGCGGGCTGCTCGAGCAAGTGCGCCTGCGCGACGCGCTGACGGCGGCGATGTCATTGGTGCGCGAAGCCAACGGCTACCTCGACACGCGCAAGCCGTGGATCACAATCAAGGAAGACCCGGACGATGCCGCGCGTTCGGTTTACACCATCC
>JAEVZT010000657.1 GCA_023392115.1 Chloroflexota bacterium | reverse complement strand
TGGACGATCCGCAGGCGTTCCTTGCGCGGCTGGCGGGTGCAGTCAAATTCGCGCTGAAGGCGAAAGGCGGTCAGTTGAGTATCACCGCGCTTGCGGTGGCAACCGCGCAGATCGAACCGGCGGTCAGGCTTGGACTCGATTGGCTGGAGTCCAGCGGGCAGATTACGATCACAGCGCGGGACGGCGACGCGGTCGTCGCCACGCAGGGCGAGCATGCGAAGAGCGCAGACGAGTCAATCGTCAAGCAGCTTGCCGTCGTGCTGCGCGAAACCGCCGCTTACCGCGCGCACTTCCGGCGCGCCGACCGACAGCGGCTGTTCTAGGTCTGAATCTGGGCGCGAATCGGCAGGTAGACCTGAAAGCGCGTGTCGCCGGGGACGGATCTGAAGCGCACCATACCATGATGGCGCTCGTTGACGATACGGCGCACGGTATCGAGCCCAAGTCCGGGCGCTTTTCCCGCAAGTTTCGGCGAATACATTGGCTCGAAGATTTTCGGCTGGATGTCGAAGGCGATGCCGCAGCCGTCGTCGGCAACCTCGACCACCAACCAATCGTTGTCGCGCCAAGTCCGCAGCGTAATCGTGCCGGAATCGCCAATCGCCTCGATCGCGTTGTCGATCAGGTTCGTCCACACTTGGTTGATCTCGCTGCCGTAGACAATGATCGACGGCAGACTGCGATCGTAGTCGCGGACAACCTGCACGTTCGACAGCCGATGCCGGAGCATGATCAGCGTGTTTTCCAAGCCGTCGTGAATGTCGACCTGCTGCGTCGGCGATTGATCCATGTATGTATACGCCTTGACCGCGTTGATGACTTCCGCGATGCGCGTGGCGCTGCTGATCAACGTGAGTGTCTGTCCGATCGTCCGCACCAGCGCCTCAAGCCACTGGATGATGATGGCAAACGCTCCGGAGTCGAACTGCTGGCGCAGCGAGTCGAGCTGCCCCGCGTCCAGCCCCGTGCCGGCGAGCAGCGATGCAGTCTGCACGCTGTCGATACAGCCCACCGAGTCCAGCCATGTCACCAGTTCTGCTTCGCGTTCGCGCTGGCTGGCAGCGTGCTCCGGCTGCTTCTCACGCTCGATCAACTTGCGCTGAAGCTCGTCAAGTGCGCGGCGCTGATCGGGGGACAGGTTCAACGCGTTCAGCTGAAGGGCGAGTCCGTGGGCGACCGCGATCGACTCCGCCAGCTGTTTCGCCGCCTGCGAGCTCGCCACCGCCGGGTCGTCAAGTTCTTGCGCCAGCCCCGCAGACAGCTTGCCGATGGTCGACAGCCGCTCGTGATTACGGACTACCGATTCGGTGTTGCGCATGCGCCGTGCCATCGTCCCCAGCAGCAGGCTGATGACGGGTGAAGTTTTCAGATGATCGAGCAGCGTCGGCTCAAATTTCAGGAAACGGCTCGGCTCGGACGCGCGCGCCGTCGCCGTGTGCGGCTGCCCGGTCAGGAGCGAGATTTCGCCAACGAAATCGCCCGGGAGCAGTTGGGCGAGCACAATCTGTTTCGCGCCAACCTGTTTGAGGATGTCCAGACCGCCGTCAAGGATCACAAACAAGCCCTGCGGCGCGTCACCCTCCCGGCATAGGACTTCACCCGTGTTCAGGCTGAGTTCGCGCGCTTGCCCATAAAGTTCGTCAAGTTGCTCGTCTGAAAACGCGGCGAACAGCGGCATTTGTCGAAGTTGATCAGACATAATGATCCTCTAGAGTGCGGGTGACTCTCGCAATATCATACTCGCAAACTCGCGCCCCGCCTTCGGTCAAAAGACGTAAGTCTGCGCCAAGTCTCAAGTACAGCCCTTCACGAACCGCTGCCGTTCGCGTACTCTTAACTTCATCTTGGAATTGTAGGGAAATGCGTCGCACGTCGGAGTGATCATTGAACAGCCATGTCGAAAAAGCAGCGTGAAATCCAGTTCTGGGAGTCGCTATCAGCGCGGATGCTGCGCGATCTCACCGCGCGAAGCGGCGCACTGCTGACCGGGCGGGCGTCGGCGGCGATCTGGGCGGCACTACGCGCCTATGGCTTCTCCAACCGCCCGATCTTGATTCCGGCGAACACGTGTTACATCGTCCTGTGGGCGGTGCTCCACAGCGGCAATAACCCGGTGCTGGTCGATATCGATCCGCACACGGGAAACATCACGCCTGAGACGCTGGATGATTGCGGCGTTGATCAGCCGGCGGCGATCATCCCGTGTCACCTCTATGGGCTGCCCGCGCCAATCGCTGCGATCTGCAAGTGGGCGCAAGAGCGCGGCGCGATTGTGATCGAAGACGCATCGCTGGCAGTCGGCGCGCGGATCGACGGTCGCCCCGCCGGCGCATGGGGCGACGTCTCGGTTTTCAGCTTCGGACACGGTAAGATCATTGACATCGATCTCGGCGGCGCGCTCCTGACGGATGACAGCGCCCTGTTGGCTGAAGTAAAGCGCCTGCATGATGGGCTGCCGCTGTACGACGAGTCGCTGGCGCGGTTAAGCGACCAGTGGCTGCAAATCTACTGGGCGCTGCACCAGTTCGAAACGGCGACGCCGGGGCTGGCGCAGGTCTACCCGGCGCTGTTCGATCTGTACGGCAGTACGGCGCTGTACCGCGCGCCGTCAGCGATCTGGCGCGCGCTGCCTGCCGCGATCGACTCGCTGCCTGCCGACCGCGAACGGCGTGAAGCGATCGCGCGCGTATACGACAAAGAACTGGACAGGATCGGGCGACCGCTGCCGCGTCCCGAAGGGTCGATCCTGTGGCGCTACCCGCTGCTCGTCCCGGCGGCAGTCCGCGACGATTTGCTGCGCGGCTTGTGGGCGTCGGGCGTTGAAGACGCGACGCGCTGGTATCCGTCACTGCAACCGATGGCAGCCGCGCTCGCGCCGGATATCGCCCAGCCGCCGACGCCTGCCGCCGATCAATTCTGCGCCGAAATCATCAACCTGCCCGTCGACGCGAGCGTGACGGTTGAGCGCGCCGGGGCAATTGCTGGTTTGATCCGGCACTTCTGGGCTGAAATGGAACGTGCATGAACGATGTTGAACTCGTCTATCTGACGCGCGGTGACCATGTCGACTGCGTCCATCGCGGGCGCGTCGCGCTCGTCGATCAGGATGGCGGCACGATTTTCTCGGCGGGTGATCCGGAGGGGAATGTC
>JAEVZT010000076.1 GCA_023392115.1 Chloroflexota bacterium | reverse complement strand
GTGTCGCCGTCGGCGTGCCGGTTGCCGCTAATGCCTGCGCGGCTTCGGTCGGCTCGTTGGGAATAGCGACGTTGCGCAGGTTCGAGCCGCCCGACGGATTCATCGTCCCATACGCCATGTAAATGGCGATGAACGTGCTCGCGCCGAGGATGAACGTAATGCCGATCCAGATGAGGGCGAACGTCCTCACCTGACGGCGGAAACGCGCTTTCGCTGATGATGCAGCCATTCTCGATCTGCCTTTCTGTTGTCGGGCATTCGCCTAGCGCGCGCCAGCCAGCGCGTCACACGCCGGACAGCCGCCGCCGGGGCGGATCATGGCGAACCCTGCCATCGGGTCAGAACCGTAATTGCTGAAGTCGACGTTCCAGATGATCATCAGCCGGACGCGACCGCTCTGCGACGCGAGGGCGGCGGCTTCCGCCAGCCACGCGGCTTGCTGTGACACGGTGACGTTCTGCGCCCAGCCGAAGTACGGGTCGAGCGGCGGGTAGCCTTCCGGCGTCAGGTAGCCGAGTTCGGTGAAGCAGATCGGGCGCGCGCCGCCGACAGCATTCCAGTAGGTATCGAGCATGCCGAAAAAGAAGCGCGTGTAATAGCCGTCGCGCGGGTCGCCGCTGCGCTGCGTGGGCGAAATGATGCCTTCGTTGTAATGTGCGCCGAGGCAGTCCATCCATTGAACCGCGCCCGCCGCGACCATTTCGTGGATGAAGCGGTCGTCGTTGACCACCTTGCCGGGGTAAGCGGCTTCAGCGCCGGTCGGAGCTGGCGCGCCGCTGATGACCATCACGCCGCCGTTCGCGCCCTTGATCGCCTGATACGCCTGCCGCAGCATGTCGGCATACGCCGCGCCGCTGATCTGCCCTTCAGGCCATTCGCGGTCGATGTTCGGCTCGTTCCAGACCTCGATCGCGTCGGGTCCATACGAGGCGACGCCGCCGAGGAACGAGGCGAACTGCTGAACGTAGCCCGCGCCGCCCGCCGCCAGATCGCCGGGATAGCCGACGACGCCGAGCAGGATTTTGAAACCGCGTCCGTGCGCCTCGCTGATCGGACCGGCTGCCGCGTCCGCGCCCATGCCGGGCGCGTAGCGAAGCTGGACTTTCATCCAGTTCATCCCCGCGCGCTGCATCGCGCCGGTCGCGCCGGTGCTCGTGCTGGTGACGTGACCGCCGTACTCAAAGTTTCCGGCGACGATGCTGCCCGCGCCCGGCGCTGCCGCCGGAGCCGGATTCGCCGCTGGCGGGGGATTCGCCGCCGGCGGCGGGTTAACCGCTGCCACGACGGTCGGCTGCGGAGTCGGAGTCGGCGTCGACGTCGGCAGCGGCGTAGGCGTGAGCGTCGGCGCGAAAACCGCGACCGCCGCGCCGCCGCGCCGTGACTGCGCGTTCTCTCCGCCGCCGCCTTCGACATTGATCGCGTAGTTGCCGTCGGGCGCGTTGATCGTGGCGACGAGTTCGGCGTTCAGGTCGGTCGTCACCGTATCGACGACGCTGCCGTCCGCGCCCTGAATCGTCCAGCGCAGCGCCAGTTCACTTGCACCCGGCATCGCCGGAAGCAGGAGTTTGTAGTCGAGGATCGCCTGCAAAATGCCGCCCGCCGTGCCGCCGGCGAGCAGGTCTTCAAAAGCGACGCCGCCGAGCGCGAATGGGATCGTCCGATCCATGCGAAAACGGAGCGAGTCGGGCGTCGTCAGCCACATACGCGCCGCCGACGACCCATCGCTGCTCAAGTAGTCGATATACGTCTGGGCGATGGCGTCTTCCGTGCCGGCGGACGCCCGGTAGCCGTCGAGGTGCGCGGCGATCGATTCGCCGGGGTTGATCGTCCCGGCTTCGGTCGTGCTGACTTCAACTTCAACATCGCCGAGCGCCGACAGCGCCTCGTCAAAGCCGATCGGCGTGAATGTTCCGCCAATCTCGCGCTGCGACAGCGCCGACAAGCCGAGCAGAAGCTTCTCGCGGCTGATTTCGCCGACGCCCCAGCGGAGCATCGCCTCGATCGGGCGGTCAGCGCCGGGTTCAAATGCTGTCGGATCGGCGGGCAGGTCGATCTGGACGAAGTCCGCCGCCGCGCCGATCGTGCGCCAGTCATACGCGCCGGTGTCCCATGTCCCCTCACGGTTTTCCGCCGCCGGGATGTTGACCACCAGCAGCAAGCCGATGCGGTCAAGCTGCTGCCCAAGCTCGCGGACGAAGGCGCTGAAACTGTCACGCGCTTCGGTGGGCAGGTCGCGGTAGTCGATCAGCACGCCGTCGAAACCCGACCCGGCGAAGGCGGCGATCTGCGCCGCGTGTTCGCCGCGGAGGGCGTTGTTGCTCAAGATCGCGGCCACCGTCTGCGGATCGGTCGCGCGCGGATCAACGTAGTTGCGGATCGCGGGGGTGACAAGATAACCGGCGTTGGCGTCAAAACCGGCGGCGAGGTTGCCGACCAGCTTGCCGTCAAGCGTCGGTTGCAAGCCCCCCGGGGCGACGATCGTCGCGATCCGGGCGACATCCGATGACAGCACCTGCGACACATCGTAGGCGACGAGCACGCGCGGCTGATCGGGCGGCGCGGCTTGGAACAGGGCGACATGCTCCGGCACGTCGTCGACGGTGGCGATAAGCTGCCCGCCGGCGAGCTGCGCCGGGATGAAGCGCCACGTCTGGCTGTTCTCGTCCCATTCGTACAGGTCGAGCAGGTCGGTGCTCACGCTTTCGTCGGGCAGGGCAAGGCTCAGGGTGACTTCGTTGGGGGCGCTGCCGGTCGTGTTGATTGTGTTGACGGGACTCTGGATCGCCAGCGTTGGCGGGGCGGCGGCGAGGGCGTTGCGCACCCATTCCCCGGCGCTCGCATCGCCGCTGAGGAAAGTCGCCATCGGCACGCTGTCGAGCGCCACGCCGAAATCGTTGCCGTAGTCGTCGCCGTAGACCGCCAGCGTCAGACCATTGTCGGCGACCGCGTTCGCTTCCGCGCTCAAAGGCGTGTAATCCGCGCCGAGCAGGCGATCGGCGAGGTTGAACGGGGGCAGCAGCAAGCCAACGCCGATCAGGATGACCACGATCAGCAGCGTCGTGATCCCGGCTACCCAGCAGCCGCAGCCGCGCCCACGTGGCGCTGCCGGCTCAACTTCAATTGGCTGAGTATCCGTCTTCAGCTCTGGTCTAACGTCCATCGACATCCTTTCGTACCGTGAGCGCGCCGTCCGTGAAGGGCATCGACCGGCTCATCTTGATGGTTCTTGAATAAACGAACGCGCAGAAAGGCTTCCGCGCGTTCGAGTCGTTATGCAGTTGAGCGGCGTTCAGTTGGCGAGCGCATCGCACGCCGGACAGCCGCCGCCCGGACGGATGATCGCGTAGCCTGCCATCGGATCGTCGCCGTAGTTGGTGAAGTCGACGTTCCAGATGATCAGCAGGCGGACGCGACCGCTGTTCGCCGCCAGCGACACGGCTTGATCAAGCCACTGTGCCTGTTGGGCGACGGTCACGTTCTGCGCCCACGAGAAACCGGGCGACAGCGGACCGTAGCCTTCCGGCGACAGGTAGCCGAGTTCGGTGAAGCACAGCGGGCGCGTTCCACCGAAGGCGCGGCTGTAGGTGTTGATCATGCCGTGGAAATAACGGCTGTAGTGGCTGCTGCTGCCGCGCGGATCGCCGCTCGTCTGAGTTGGCGGCAGAATGCCTTCGTTGTAGTGGACGCCAATGCAGTCGAGGTAATTCGCCGCGCCCGCGTTCGCCATCCCGCGCACGAATAGGTTGTCGTCGCAGCCCGCGCCGCTGCACCCGCCGAAGAATCCGGTTGGAGCGGGCGCGCCGCTGATGACCATCGTGTTCGGGTTGGCAGCCTTGACGGCGTTATACGTCCGGCGCAGGAGTTCGGTATAGCGGGCGGGGCTGATCTGTCCCGCCGCCCATTCGCGGTCGATGTTCGGCTCGTTCCAGACTTCGATCGCGTCAGCGCCGGCGGCTGCTGCTGCTGCTGCCCATCCGGCGAACTGGTCGAGGTAAGCGTCATTGCTAACCTGATTCTTGTCGCCGACCATGCCGAGCAGGATGCGGAAACCGTTGCCGTGCGCTTGCTGGATCGCCCAGTTGTAATCGTCGAAGCCGAAGCGCATCTGGCGCTTGACCCACGTCATGCCGGCGCGCTGCATTTGCGCGACCGCGTGCGAGCCCATGTCGGCGACGTGTCCGCCGTAGCTGAAACCGCGCGTCGGCGCGGGGTTGACGACCGGCGGGCGGGCTTCTGGAACCGGCGTTGCGACCGTCCCGGCGGGCGGCTGAACCGCGCCACCGGCGGGCGGCGACAGGTTGAACGGCGTATCGACCCAGATTTCGGGCAGCGCCGCGATCTGATCCGGCGACACCGTCAGGTAATCGCTCGACATCCAGCCGATTTGACCGTCAGGGATGATGCCGCGCACCCAGTAGTTGCCAGCGGCACGTCCGTCAAGCCGGACAGGGGTGCCGGTCTGGACGATGGTGATCCGGCGCCATTCGGTACCGGGACCGCTGCGAAGATAGGTGTTGGCGGTCGTCGTGGCGTCCAATCCGCCCTGTGCGTGAACGGTAATCGCCAGCAGGACGAGCGCGAGGATCGACAGGAAGCGGAATTTCCTAAACACAGCTTGCATTGTTACTCTCGAATATCAACTATTCCCCCCAACTTGAGAACGTTTTTTCGGCGTCCCCAACTGCGTGACTATGCTGCGGCGTCGGCGGCGAATCAGCGGCATTCTATCAAAAGGCGATCCCTTTAGCAACTCACCTTTCCATCGCGTCGGGGAGTCGTTAGACTAAAGTACGCTGGCATTCGAACGCATTTCGTGCCTGATCCATGAGGAA
>JAEVZT010000037.1 GCA_023392115.1 Chloroflexota bacterium | reverse complement strand
CCGCAAGATCATTGACGACCACGAGGAGACGCGATTCGAGCGGCAAACCGAGGATGCGAAGGAACGCTTCCTGCCCCTCGATCGGTTGAATGGCGAGGGGCATGCCGGCGCTTTGCGCTTCGGCGGCGTTATCCCATGCATCCCAGTCGACACTGATCCAGTGACTGCCGTTGTCAAGCGCGATAGCATCAAGGACGGCGTTGGAAGCGGCGTAGGCGGCGAGTCCAAGCCCGCCTAGAACCGTCGAGATTGAACTGTGCAGCACCCATCGCTTCGGCGCTCGATCGCGAAACGCGTTGATCAGGTTGAGCAAGCCGCGCACTTTCGGAGACAGTTGGGCTTCGACAATGGCGGCGCCTGTCTCAGCCGCTGAGCCGAAAGCGGCAGCATCAACCCGGGCAGCGCCATGCACGACGAGATCAACCTGCCCAAAACGCGCGACGGCTTCGTCGACTACCGCAGCCACCTGATCGGCGTTGTTCAGGTCGGCGGCAAGCACGAGCACTTCGTCCCGCTGGTCGCGCATCGAAGCTAACCGTCGGAAGGTCTCTCGCAGGTGTGGCGCGGTGGATTCGTCATCACTGAGGGCAGCCCATCGCTCAGGTTCGGGTAGGGGACTCCGGCTGACAAGGATCAGCCGGGCGTTGAGGCGGCTGAACAGCGCCTCGGCAAGGTGGAGTCCCATATGTCCCAGCCCGCCAGAAATCATGACGACGGGATGTTCGGACAGTTCGACCGGATCGCTGACAGCGCGCACTGTCACCGGCTCGAAGGTTTCAACGAAGCGAGCGCCGCCGCGCAGCGCGACCGTCGGCTCCGGCGCGCCTGCCGCAAGCTCTGCTGCCAGCAGTTCCGCGACTCGCGGATCGCCATCCACGTCGATGTGCGCAAGCCGCAGCCCCGGATGCTCCTGCGGCAGCACCTTCGCGGGTCCGATGCCGAGCGCTCGCGCCGGGTCGAGGACATCGTCGTCATGCACCCGATTAACCCCGCGCGCCACAAGCAGCATCGGCAGCGGGCGCACTGTGGGCTGGCTGCTGAGCGCATGGGCAAGCCGCATCGGGCTGAGCAGCGAGACGACGGCAGCCGTGTCCAAATCGGTCGCGTCCGGTGGCGCGGCGCTCCAGCAGTCAAGAACGCCTGCGAGACGGTCGTCGGCGAGGCACACCTGAGCCGCCAGCTTACGATAATCTTCTGGCTGCAGGGGATCGAGCGAATATTCGTCCTCACCAGTCCGTTCGAACGCGCTGCCCTGCCTGACGACGACCGGTCGAGCGCCAAGTTCTTTCAGCTGCTCGATGACGGACGCGCCCAAGCCGGTCTGCTCATCGAAGACCAGAATGCGCTGTCCGTTCAGCGTATCAGCGGCGGCGCCGTTGAGCGGTGACATGTGCCAAGCAGGTCGGTGGAACCAGTTCGAGACATCGCGCGGTTCGAGCACGCCGGCGGTGGGGTCATCTTCCAGCTTTCCGATCCAGTAGCTCCGGCGCTCAAACGGGTAGGTTGGCAGGCTCACCCGCGACAGGCGATCTGGGCTGTGGAATCCTGCCCAGTCGACTTCTACGCCGCTCGCCCAAAGCTGCCCGAGCGACGTGAGCATCATCGCCGTGTCAGTCTGGCGATCGTTGGCTCCGGGCAAGGATGCGAGGCGGAGTGTTGACGGTTCACTCCCATTGGCAACTTCCGCCGCGAATGTCCCGAGCGTTCGACCGGGTCCGACTTCGAGGAATATGGCGTCCTTGCCGACCGAACTGTTCGGCGTCATCAGGGCGTACAGGGCGTCGGCGAAGCGCACCGTCGAGCGCAGCTGCGCGCTCCAGTATTCGGGTCGCGTCACGGGTCCATCAGCCCACTCTCCGGTAAGCGTGGCGACAAACGGAATGTTCGGCTTGTTGAGGCGCACGCCTGACACCAACTGCTCGAATTCGCCGAGGATCGGTTCCATCATCGCCGAGTGGAACGCATGGGACGTGTGGAGACGGCGCGCCGCTACCGATTCGCGTGCGAGTACAGCTTCTACACGGTCAATGGCGTGGTGGGGTCCCGAGAGGACTGTGAAACCGGGCGCGTTGATCGCCGCCAACGACACCTCGCCGTCGACAAAGCGCTCAACATTCTCCGCCGACGCCATCACCGCGAGCATCGAGCCGCGCGGCAGGTCGGAGATCAGTTCTCCCCGGCGGGCGATCAGTCTGAGCGCATCGTCGAGCGTCATGACACCGGCGAGCGTGGCGGCGACATATTCGCCAACGCTGTGACCGACCATCGCCGCCGGCTCGACGCCCCATGAGCGCCACAACTCGCTTAGCGCGTACTCGACCGTGAAAATCGCCGGCTGCGCGAAACGCGTATCCTGAAGCGTTTCGGCTGCTGCACCTAGCCGCCGTTTGGGCGGAAAAAGGAGTTTCCGCAGGTCAGTGCCAAGATAAGGGTTGAGCACGTCAGCACAGTAATCAACCGTTTGCTTGACTATCGGCTCGCTTTGATACAGTCCCGCCATCATGCCGGGATACTGCGACCCCTGACCGGGAAACATGAACACCACCGGTCGCGCGCCGGTCGCAACCGCCGCCGTCAGACGCGCCGGTTCACGAAGTGAAGCGATCACGCCCGCGCGATCATCCGTGCTGCCTACGAGTACGCGGCGATGCTGGAATGCTCGACGCCCAACGTGGAGTGTAAATGCCACATCCGCGAGATTCAGTTCAGGGTGTGCCTCAAGGTGATTCGCCAGCCGGGTCGTCGCTTCGTCGAGCGCCTTTTCACTGCGCGCCGACAGGACGAGAAGCTGCTCAGGACGATGCTTTTTCGACTCCTTCGGCTCCGGCGCTTCCTCGAGGACGATATGGGCGTTCGTGCCGCCAACGCCGAAGGAACTGACACCGGCGCGCCGGGGCGTGCCGTTACGCTTCCACGGGTGCAGTTTCGTCGTGACGTAGAACGGGCTGGCGGCAAAATCGATCGCCGGGTTCGGCGACGCGTAATGCAAGGTGGGGGGAATCGCGCCATGCTCCATCGCAAGCACTGCTTTCATCAACCCGGCAGCGCCCGCCGCGCACGAGAGGTGACCGAAATTTGATTTGACCGATCCGATGGCGCAGAACCCGCGCCTGTTGGTGTGCGTGTTGAAAACTTCGGTCAAGGCGGACACTTCGAT